>JAEUMU010000208.1 GCA_016791325.1 Hyphomonadaceae bacterium | reverse complement strand
AGGCCGCGGATCATGATCTTGTTGGAGTCCGGATAAACCGCGACCTCGTTCGGCGAACTGTCGCCAATCATGATGAAGCGGAACGGCTTGTCGGTTTCATTGATGAGGCAGTGGCCGGCCGCCTGCCCGGCGGGAAAGCCGACATAATCACCAGCGCGCAGCGTATAGCGGGCATCCCCCAGGCGCAGCGTGGCTTCACCTTCCAACGCAATTATGTGTTCTTCCTCGACCACATGATAGTGGAACGGGCAGCTTTGCTTGCCTGGCGCGAGTTCTTCGTAAGACACGCCGATCTTGCGCCGGTCATCGCCGCGCGTATCGGAAAGCACGCGATACCGGCTTCCGAAACGCACACCCTTGGAAAATTCCTGCCAGGGCACGGACTCGATGGCGATGGGGCCGCGAGGCGGATCAGATTTGCTCATGGCGCTATCCGTGCCGCGCTCAAGCATCCGCAGCAAATGAAAAGAGCGCCCCTCGCGGAGCGCTCTTCCAAATTGGTTCCGGCAACTCGGCCTTAGTGGCTCTCGCCGCGCCAGACTTGCTTGTAGGCCAGGTAAAGCAGGGCCGAGAGCGCCAGCAGGAAGCCCAGCACCACCAATCCGGTGCGCTTGCGCTGCTCCATGTGCGGATCGGCGGCCCATTGCAGGAAGGCGGTAACGTCGGTCGCGTACTGCTCAACCGTGGTGGGCGAGCCATCGGTGTAGAGCACGACATCGGGGTTCAGAGGCGGCGGCATGGCGATGTAGCCGCCCGGAAAGTACGGGTTGTGATAGAGCGTGCCCTGCATTTCGCCGTCGTATCCCAGCAGGAGCGAGCGGATGTAATCGGCGCCGCCGTGACGCGCGAGCGTGATGCTGGACAGATCCGGCGGATGGGCGCCGCCATTGGAGGCGCGCGCAGCGATCTCGTTCGGGAACGGATTGCGGAAGTGATCCGACGGACGGCCCGGACGATCCGCCGGCTGGCCGCTGTTGGGATCGATGTCGGTGATGGTGGCTTCCGAGGCGATCGCGCGGACCCATGGGTTATCTGTCACAGCCACGAACGAGCCGCCGTGTGCGGGACGACCGATCTGCATGGTCATCTCGCCGGTTTCGTGATCGCGGACGCGGTAGGCCGCGAACGGACCGCCCTCTTCGCCCAGGTGGCGATAGGCGAGATTATCCATGCCGTGGCAGGCCGCGCAGACCTGCTGATAAACTTGGAAGCCGCGCTGCACCTGCCCCATGTCGTAATTGCCGACCGGGCTATCGAAGCTGAACGGATGGTCTTCCGGGTGGTGGGCGGCGCCGGCAGCGAGTGCAACGCCGGCGACTGCGATCGCCGCAATGGCGGCGGCGGAGAGAGCGCGCAACATCTTAGGCAGCCCCTTGCGCTTTGCCATCCGTGACCGGCTTGGCGATCGTATCCGGCACGCGGCCCGGCGTTTCGCGCAGGCCCAGGATCGGCAGGATCAACAGGAAAAACAGGAAGTAATAGGCCGTCATCACCTGCGAGAGATTGGTGACGGTGAATGTCGGCGGGACACGGCGCTCGACGATGAAGAACGGCGCCGCCGCGCCAACTTCAGCGCGAACCGTGGTGATCTCGGCCTCAACCGCATCGGCGGTTTCGCCGCGCACGGTGCGGGTTTGCTCCGCGCCGCCCACCACGCCGCGCACGACGCCTTGGGTGGCGCCTTCGCGGCGCACGGCTGTCAGGGTCGCGCCCTGCCCGCGCAGCTGCTGCTCAACCGCTGCCGCGGCTTGATCGAAGCCGCCTTCAGAACTGGCGCTTACCGGCGCTTCCACGACTTGGCCGCCTTGCACCCATGTCAGCGTCGCGCTGAAGGGGCCAGCTTTGGCGAGGATGCGGCCTGGGTTCTGCCCGCCGCACCATCCCAGCACGACGCACACGACCACGAAGATCAGGAAGAACTGCCGTGCGATCGGGCGGTAGCGCATCGAGCGCACGCGCGACGTGTCGAGCCACGGCAGCAGGAAGAGGATGCCGATGGCGGCGAACATCGCCAGCACGCCCGCGAGCTTGGAATCGATCGGGCCGATGTTGAAATCGAACGCGCGCAAAATGGCGTAGAACGGCAGCAGATACCATTCCGGCACGATCTCCGGGGGCGTCTGCAGCGGATTGGCCGGGATGTAGTTATCGGCGTGGCCGAGCGCATCCGGCATGTAGAACACGAACACCGAGAACAGGATCAGGAACAGCGAAACCGCGAACAAGTCCTTCATCGTCGCGTGCGGCGTGAACGGCACGGTGTCGGCCTTGGACTTCACATCAACGCCGGTGGGGTTGTTCTGCCCGGCTTCGTGCAGCGCCCATACGTGCAACACGGTTACGCCGGCGATGACG
Source organism: Hyphomonadaceae bacterium (assembly GCA_016791325.1). GTDB lineage: Bacteria > Pseudomonadota > Alphaproteobacteria > Caulobacterales > Aquidulcibacteraceae > Vitreimonas. The sequence goes on along the minus strand of JAEUMU010000208.1, from coordinate 8,431 downwards.
AAGGGCAGCAGGTAGTGCAGCGAGAAGAAGCGATTGAGCGTGGGCTGATCGATAGCAAAGCCGCCCATCAGCCAGTTCTTGATGCTTTCGCCGACCAGCGGCAGCGCGCCAAGCAGGTTGGTGATGACGGTGGCGCCCCAGAAACTCATCTGGCCCCACGGCAGCGTATAGCCGAGGAAGGCGGTGGCGACCATGAGCAGGTAAATCACACAGCCGAGGATCCAAAGGATTTCGCGCGGGGCCTTGTAGGAGCCGTAATAGAGGCCGCGGAACATATGGATGTAGACGGCGATGAAGAACATCGACGCGCCAACCGCGTGCATCGGTTGAATCAACCAGCCGAACGGCACGTCGCGCCGGAAGCGCTGAACGCTATCCATGGCGTGCTCGACATGCGGCACATAGTGCATCGCCAGCACGACGCCGGTGACGATCTGCACCACCAGGCAGAGCGACAGCATGGCGCCGAAGGTCCACCAATAGTTCAGATTGCGCGGCGTGGGATAGGCCACGAAGCTATCGTGCGCCAGGCGCAGGATGGGCAAACGCTTATCGAGCCAACGGGTGAAGCCCGATGCCGGCTCATAGGTAGATGGACCGCTCACGTGCAGGCTCCCCGGCTCAGCCGATACGGATGGTGGTGTCGTTCATGTAAACGTACGGCGCGACATAGAGATTATGCGGCGCCGGTCCGCGGCGAATGCGCCCGGACGTATCGTAGTCCGAGCCGTGGCACGGGCAGAACCAGCCGCCAAAGGCCGAGCCCTCGACGAACGTGGGGACGCAGCCAAGATGCGTGCAGCTCGCTTGCAGCACGAGCCATTCAGGCCGCCCCGCCTGACCGTTCGATTGCAGCAGGCGCTGGGAATCGAGCTGAGGGTCTTTCAGCGTGGCGTAATCGTCGCGCTGGGCGGAGGCGATTTCAGCCGGGGTGCGGTGGCGCACGAACACCGGCTTGCCTTGCCACAGCACGCGCACTTGCTGGCCAAGCTCAACGACGGAGAGGTCAACCTCCGTGGTGGAGAGCGCCAGCGTATCGGCGGCCGGGTTCATCTGATCGATGAACGGCCACACCGTCGCCGCCGCGCCAACGGCCGCGGCCGCGCCCGCGGCAATGAAGATAAAGTCGCGCCGGGTTGTTTCGTCCTCGTGCGCGCCGCTTGCTGCCTCAGCCACCGCGTTTATCTCCCGCTCGTCGGCGATCTTGGTTCGGCGGAGAAGCTAGGCTAGTCCGGTGCGCTCAAGCGCGCGGCGCGTCGCCGCATGCCTGACCGATTCCCCGATTCCGCCCCGATTCTCCGGCGCCGGAGGCCATAACGTGCGGCTCGCCCTGTATCAACCGGACATCCCGCAAAATCTCGGCGCGGCCATTCGCCTCGCCGCCTGCCTGGGGGTCGCGCTGGATGTGATCGAACCCTGCGGCTTCCCTCTGACGGACGCCGCCCTCAAGCGCGCAGCGCTGGATTACGGGGACAAGGCCCAAGTGACCCGCCACGCCGGCCTGACCGCGTTCAGAGCGGCGCCGGAACGACAAGGCGGGCGGCTCGTGCTGGTCGAGACAGATGGGGCCGTGAACTTCCAGGACTTTGCCTTTTCCACAGGCGACACGCTGATCCTGGGGCGCGAAAGCGCGGGGTCGCCCGGGGCGCTCTACGAAGCGGCGCAGGCCAGTGTGCGCATCCCAATGTCGAAAGGCTTGCGCTCTCTCAACGTCGTCACCGCGGCCGCGCTGGTATTGAGCGAGGCGATGCGCCAAACCGGCTCTTGGGAGAAGCTTTACTGATGACCGCCGAACGCAAAGCTCGGGCGAAGGCCTGGTTTGAGAACCTACGCGATCAGATTTGCGCGGAGTTCGAGCACCTGGAGGACGAAGCGCCGGCAGCGCTCTATCCCGGCGCGCCGGGGCGGTTCGAGAAGACGCCATGGCGGCGAGGGGACGGGCGCGAAGACCTCGGCGGGGGCGTGGCGGGCATGATGCGCGGGCGCTTCTTCGAGAAGGTGGGCGTGCACGTGAGCACCGTTTATGGCGCCTTCAGCCCGGAGTTCGCCAAGAATGTCCCTGGCGCGGCTGAAGATCCGCGCTTTTGGGCCAGCGGCATTTCCTTGATCGCGCACCTGCGCAACCCGCACTGCCCCGCCGCGCACATGAACACGCGCCACATCACCACGACGCAATGGTGGTTCGGCGGCGGCGGCGATTTGAACCCGACACAGACCTACCAGCGCAACGAGCAGAGCGCGGATGCGCAAGCCTTTCACGGCCCCTACCGCGCCGCCTGCGAAGCGCATGAGGCCGGGCTCTATGCACGCTACAAAAAATGGGCGGATGAGTATTTCTGGCTGCCGCACCGCGGCGAGCCGCGCGGCGTGGGCGGCGTCTTCTACGATCACCACAATAGCGGGCGCGAACGCGGCGAAGACAGTTGGGAGTGCGACTTTGCGTTCACTCAGGATGTAGGCCGGGCGTTTCTAGCCGCTTATCCTCCGCTCTTGCGCAAATACATGGCGACGCCGTGGACGGACGCGGAGCGCGAGGAGCAACTGATCCAGCGCGGGCGCTATGTGGAGTTCAACCTGCTCTACGATCGCGGCACGACCTTCGGGCTGAAGACGGGCGGCAATGTTGAGAGCATCCTCTCCAGCATGCCGCCGGTGGCGAAGTGGCCCTAGAGCGCCCCCCGCAGCCCAAGGTTTAACGATTCCGGCGCAGGCGCTGCCTCGGCCTTTTTCTTGCGTGGGGCGAACCATGACAGCCGCCTTCGCCTATCCGCAAGACATTAAACCGCTGACTTCGCTGCGTTTTTTGGCAGCGCTGTGGGTGTTATTGTACCATTTCAAGGACCATCTGGGCCTCGATTTGGGACGTTGGGGGCTGATCGCGGAGGGTTATCTGGGGGTGGACCTGTTCTTCACCCTCTCCGGCTTCATCCTGGCGCATGTCTATTTAACTAGCCTGGAGGATGGCCGCTTCGGCTATGGCGGCTTCCTGAAGAACCGGATCGCGCGGGTTTACCCGATGCACCTGGCGGCGCTGGGGGCGATGGTGGTGCTGTTCGTCGGCGCGAGCGTGGCCGGGGCCGGCGTCGGCGCCGCGGACAGCTTCAAATGGAGCGATTTGCCGGCGCACCTCTTCATGGTTCACGCCTGGGGGACGACCGCGGCGGTGGGCTGGAATTTTCCCTCTTGGTCGATCAGCGCGGAATGGGCGGCGTACCTTCTCTTCCCGCTCATCGCCGGCTTCGTGCTGAAGGCGCGCAACAGCGCGGCGCTGGCGGCGGGCGCGCTGGTGTTGTGCCTGGGCGCTTACGCGGCGCTCGACAATCTGCATCATCTACTGCCCTGGGTCGGGCGCGACTTCTCGCAAATGACAGCTCAGATCGGCGCGCTGCGCATCCTGCCTTCATTCTTGATGGGCGTTGCGCTCTACGCATTCGGGCGCGCGCATGCGGCGCCGAAAGCGTGGGCCTGGCCGATCGTGATTGCATCAGCAGCGTGGATCGTTGGCGTGACCAGCGCGGGCGTTTGGAGCGGGCTGGTTTGGTTCGGCTTCGCGGGGCTGCTTTATGGGCTGGGCGAAACGGCGCGTCATGGCGTGGACGCGCCGATGAGCGGCCGCGTGTTCGTGTTCTTGGGCGCCGCGAGCTACGCGCTTTACATGATCCATCTGCCGGTCGACATCGTTTGGTTTCACGCGCTGGAGCGTTTGGGCGTGACGGAAGCCTCCGGGCAGTTGCTGCGCGTTGGCGCCGTTATCGGCGTGTTCGTGGCGTGCGGCGCCGCTTCGATCATCGCCTATCTCGGAATCGAAGAACCGGCGCGGAATTGGATACGCCGCCTCAAGCTTCCCAGCCGCGCGAAGCGAGCGCCGGCGTCCGCCGCAGCGACGGGTTGAAGCGGGTTCGCGCTGACGCGCGCGCAGGGAGCGTTACGCCATCCCTTGCGCGACCGCCTTTAAGCGCTCGATCACGCTGAGTTTGTCATCGGGAAAGTCGGCGTCGATCCACCATTCTTCGACCTCGCGCATGACAAGCCCGACTTTCGGCCCTGCCGGCACGCCGGCGGCCATCACCTCTTCGCCGCTGAGCGGCAGCTTGGGCGGCGCCCACATCTGGCCATGCGCGAGCAACGCACGCCAAGCCTGCGCCTTCTCCCCGCCCGCGCCGGCCCAGGCCAGCATGACGCGATCGCGGAAGGCTTCGGCGCCAATACGATAAATGGCGCGGCGCATATCGCGCAGCGACATATAGGAGGTGATCTTCACCTCCTCGCCGAGCGCAGCGACGAGGCGATCACGCTCTTCGTTGGAGAGCTTGAGACGGCGCGCGAGCGAGCGCGCGCTTTCCTGATCGGCGAGCGCAGCCGCCACCCGCGTCATGGCGTCGACGGGCAGCATCAGATCGGCTTCGAGCGCCATCAGCGCATCGAGGCGCGTGTGACGGGCAAGCTCGGGCAGCGCGCGGGCGCGGACCTCAATGGCTTCCATGCCTTCCCAGGCCGGGCGCGGATCGGGCGCAGCGAGCAGCTTCTTCGCTTCCTTCCAAATGCGCTCCACCGAAAGCTGATCGAGCCCAGCGACGAGCTCGGCGCAGGCGGCGACGCCGGCGGGATCAAGCGGGCCACGCGCATACCAGGCGTTGAAGCGGAAGAAGCGCAGAATGCGCAGATAATCCTCACGGATGCGCGTATGCGCGTCGCCAATGAATATGACGCGGCCGGCGCGCGCATCATCGAGCCCCCCGCCGCTGGGATCATGCACGGCGCCTCTGGCGTCGGCATAGAGCGCGTTCATTCGGAAATCGCGGCGTTGGGCGTCTTCCTCCCAACTTTCGGTGAAGGCGACGGTGGCGCGACGGCCATCGGTGCTGACGTCGCGCCGCAGCGTTGTGACCTCGAACGGCTTGTGATTGACGACGACGGTGATGGTGCCGTGTTCGATGCCGGTTGGGTGTGCGGCGAAGCCTGCGGCGGCGGCGGCTTTCACCACGAGGTCCGGCGTGAGCTGCGTGGCGACGTCGATATCATCGACCTCACGGCCCATCAGCGTATTGCGCACACAGCCGCCGACGAAGCGCGCCCCGCCCGCGCGCGCCCCCTCAAGCGCGGCGAGAAGCGCCTGGGTTTCGGACGCTTTGAACCAGCGGGCCTGAGCGACAGTCGCGGTCATTCGTACAATCTCTCATAGAGCGCCCGGATCATGCCGGCGGTCGCGCCCCAGATGAAGCGGCCTTCGTGGGGCATAGCGTAGAAGGTGCGCACGATCCCCTGCCATTCCGCTTGGTGCTTCTCGTGGTTGGCGGGATTGAGCAGGAACGAGAGCGGCGTTTCAAACACGCCCGCCACTTCGCGCGGATCAAGCTTCAGTTCAAAGCCGGGGCGCACCAGGCCGACGACCGGCGTGATGCGAAAACCGGTGCCGGTTTCGTAGCGGTCCCAGGCGCCCAGCGGCTCGATGAACGCGCGCGCGAGCCCGATTTCCTCCTGCGTTTCGCGCAAGGCTGTTTCGAGCGGCGAGCCGTCTTCGGCCTGGACGCGCCCGCCCGGAAAAGAAATTTGACCGGGATGTGCGGGCGTTTCTTCCGCACGCTGCGTAAACAGCATGGTCCAGCCTTCGGGCCGCATGATGATGGGCGCAAGCACAGCGGCGGGGCGATATTCAGCCGGGCGTTCAGGCCAATGCGGCGTGAGATCGCGATCGGAACGCGTGGCCGCGCTCAGCCGATCGAGCGGATCGAGCCGTGTGCGCAGGCGTGTGGCGAGGTCGGAGAGGTCAGTCACGTGAGATGACCTAAGCGCGGAGAGCGCGCGGCGCAATGCGCCTAACCCCGCCCCAGCTCCCACCACGCGCCGCCGCTCCAGACGCCCAGCTTGCCGTCGCGCGGCTCACTCCACTCTACCATTTCATAAAACGGCGCACGCAGGATGCGCGCCTCTAAGCGGCCGCGCACAAGCACATACGGGCGGGGCTCTTCACCATCGAAAGCGACGCGGATCGGGTTGGCGGGGCCGGCCTGCACCACGTCACCCACGTTCGTGGTAAATACGAGCGTCTGGCGCTCTCCCCGCCCGTGGCGATCGGCGCGCACGGCGACGAACGGCGCATCTTCGACGCGGACCCGAATCTTTTCGACCGGCGTCACCAGGTAGGTCTCGCCATCGGCGTCCTTGCGCAGAATGGTGGAAAATAGGCGCACGAGGGCTTCGCGGGTGATGCGGGTTCCCTCATGCACCCAGGTTCCGTCCGCCAAGATTTCAAAGCCGGCTTCGCCACAATGGGTTGGATTCCAGGTTTCGACTGGCGGAAGGCGCTTTTCGGGCGAGGCGCCGGCCGACGCATGCGTCTTGAGGGACGCGAGCAATTGCTCCAGGGACGATCCGTCAGTCATGATCCCGCAGATATTAACGGCGAAACTCAAGCGCCGGCCATAAAACCGCCCCCATACAAGCGAGCTTCGCGCCCATGAGCAATTCCAACACGCAAGATCCGCAAGCTCTGGTGGCGGAGGCCGAAGGAGCCGGCGAAGCGCTGGCGCGGGTGCGCGCGGAGATCGGCAAGGCGGTGTTCGGACAGGAACGCGTGGTCGAGCTGACGCTGGCGGCGATCCTGGCGGGCGGGCACGTGCTGCTTGTGGGCGCGCCAGGGCTGGCGAAGACGCGCCTGGTGGAGGCGATGGCGCGCGTGCTGGGGCTGGATTGGGCGCGCGTGCAGTTCACGCCCGATCTGATGCCGGCCGACATTCTAGGCTCTGAGGTGCTCGATCAGGACGAGGCGGGAAGGCGGCATTTCCGCTTTGTCAAAGGGCCGATCTTCACGCAGCTCTTGATGGCCGATGAGATCAACCGCGCGAGCCCGCGCACGCAATCGGCGCTGTTGCAGGCGATGCAAGAACGCCACGTCACGGTGGCGGGGCAAGCCCATGACGTGCCCCGTCCCTTCCACGTTCTGGCGACGCAGAACCCGATCGAGCATGAAGGCGCGTATCCGCTGCCGGAAGCGCAGCTTGATCGCTTCCTGCTGCAAGTGGACGTGCCCTACCCGGAAGCGGAGATCGAACGCAAAATCCTGATCGAGACCACGGGCCTGACTGACGCGCAGCCAAACGCCGTGCTCAACGCTGTCGAGCTGATGCGTTTGCAGCAATTGGTGCGGCGCATGCCGGTGGGCGAGAAGGTGCTGGCGTCGATCCTGGAGCTGGTGCGCTCAGCGCGGCCGGGCACGAGCCACGATCCGCGCGTGAACCAGCATGTGGCGTGGGGCCCCGGCCCGCGCGCGGGGCAAGCCCTGATGCTTGCGGTGCGGGCGCGCGCGCTGCTGCGCGGGCGCTTGGCGCCGGCGCTGGACGATGTGGCGGCGTTGGCGCGCCCGGCGCTCGCGCATCGTATGCAGCTTTCCTTCGGCGCGCGCGCGGAGGGACTCGATATTGATACGTTGGTGGACGAACTGGCCGAGCGCGCCGCGTAAGGAGAACGCACATGGCTTACGTGGACGGCTTTCTCATTCCCGTGCCGACCAAGGGTCTAAGCGCCTATCGCAAGCTTTCGAAACAGGCGGGCGAGGTGTGGATGGATCACGGCGCGCTCGACTATAAGGAATGCGTCGGCGACGATCTGACGCCCGCCGGCGTTACGGCGACATTCCCTCAGATGCTGAAGCTCAAGCGCGGGGAGAGCGTCATCTTCGCCTGGATCGTCTATGCATCAAAGGCTGCGCGCGATCGCATTCAGAAGAAAGCGATGAACGATCCGCGCTTGCAAGGGATGCAGGACTGCCCGTTCGATCCCAAGCGAATGCTTGTTGGCGGGTTCGAGGCGATTGTCGACATGGCGCCGGCGAAGAAACCGCCCGCACGAAAAAAGACCGCGACCAAGAAGAAGGGACGCTGATGCCGCAACGCGCGCGGCTTGAAGCGCTGGGCCTGGCAGGCGATCTCCCGGGCGTGCTGCTGGACGCGCGGCGCCTGGCGGCCAGCGCTCCGGGCGTGCATGGGCGCCGGCGCGCGGGTCAGGGCGAAGACTTCTGGCAATATCGCGATCATCGCCCCGAAGATGGCGCGCGCCTGGTGGATTGGCGCCGCTCCGCCCGCGGCGATCGCTTCTACGTGCGCGAACGCGAGCGCGAGGCGGCGCAGACGGCGTGGTTCTGGCTCGACCCAGAGGCGGGCTTCGATTGGAGCAGCGACGCAAGCCGGCCGACCAAGCTTCACCGAGCGCGCACGCTGGCGCTGGCGCTGGCGATTCTGCTGGCGCGCGGCGGCGAACGCGTGGGCGTCCTGGGCCAACCCGCGCGCGCCGGTGCGCGTGCGGCCGAACGGTTGGCCCACGATTTTCAAACCCCGCAGCAAGACGCGGAGGCGCAGAGCCGCAGCACGCTGCTTTTCTTCAGCGACTTCTACGCCCCTGTCGAAACCTGGCGCGCGCGGTTGGCGGCGGCGGC
>JAEUMU010000119.1 GCA_016791325.1 Hyphomonadaceae bacterium | reverse complement strand
CCGCCCGATCAGCGCGCGGTTTTGGCGCTGTGTCTGGGGCAGGAATTCACCCATGCGGAAGCAGCCGAGGCGCTGGGTTTGCCGCTGGGCACGGTGAAATCGCATGTTGCGCGGGGCCGAACGCGGCTGCAGGCTGCGTTGGGGCTCGCGCCGGAAAAGGCGCGGAGTGAAGGCGATGAATGACGACCGCTTCATGGCGGAGCTGCTGGGCGCGGCCCCGCGTAAGCCGGATTCCGGCTTTCGCTTGGATGTGTTCGCGCGGATTGCCGAACGCGCGCGCCGGCGGCGGTCGTGGGAGCGCGCGGGAACAAAGGTGGCGGCGTTTACAGCCGTGGGATTTGCGGTTCCCGTTTTGCAGATGGCGGGGCTTTCGCCGGTAGTGCTGACGCCGGTGCTGATGGCGCTGGCGGCGCTGGCGGCGGCGGGCGCGTTTGCGTGGGTGATGATCGCTGGCGCGCCGAAGCGGGTGCTGGCGCGGTCTCTCGGGCTTGCGCGCTAGCGGCGGGGCGCCTATCAGGCGCCATCTTGGGCGCCTATACTCATGCGCCAGGGAGAGTCCATGATCCGCCGCGCCATTCCGTTCGATACCGGCCCCATCCATTTCGTCGGCATCGGCGGCATCGGCATGTCGGGCATAGCCGCCGTGATGAAGAATTTCGGCTATGAGGTGACGGGCTCGGACGCCAAGGAGAGCGCCAACACCGAACGCCTGCGCGCGCAGGGCATTCCCATCAGCATCGGCCACAAAGCCGAAAACGCTGCGCATGCGGGGGTGGTGGTGATCTCGTCAGCCATCAAGCGCGGCAATCCGGAGGTGGACGCCGCGCGCGACCGTGGCGCGCCGATTGTGCGCCGGGCCGAAATGCTGGCCGAGATCATGCGCCTGAAATGGACGGTGGCGATCGGCGGCACGCACGGCAAGACGACGACGACTTCGATGATCGCCGCGCTGCTGGACGCCGGCGGCAAGGACCCCACCGTAATCAATGGCGGCATCATCAATGCGTATGGCGCCAACACGCGCATGGGCGAAGGCGAGTGGATGGTGGTGGAGGCCGACGAGAGCGACGGCACGTTCACGCGCCTGCGCGCCTCGGCTGTCGTCGTCACCAATATGGACCCTGAGCATCTGGATCATTACGGCTCAGTGGAGGCGATGAACGACGCGTATCGCCAGTTCGTGGAGAACATCCCCTTCTACGGCTTCGCCGTGATGTGCGTGGATCACCCGCAGGTGCGGGCGCTGGCGGAGCGCGTGCGGGACCGGCGCGTGATCTCCTACGGCTTCGGCGATGGCGCCGATGTGCGTGCGATCAATGTGCGCCCCGGGCGCGACGGCGCCACGTTCGACGTGGTGGCGCGCCGCAAGGGCGCGGGGCCGGGCGTGACCATGCACGACCTGTTCTTGCCGATGTCAGGCCGGCACAATCTGCAGAACGCGGTGGCGGCGATCGCCGTGGCGCGCGAGCTGGGCGTGACGGATGCGGGCATTCGCACGGGGCTGCGCAAGTTCGAGGGCGTGAAGCGGCGTTTCACCACGACGGGTTATTGGAATGAAGTGCGTATCGTTGACGATTACGGGCACCATCCCGTTGAGATCGCGGCGGTGCTGAGCGCGGCGCGGGAAACGGCGAAGGGGCGTGTGATCGCCGTGGTTCAGCCGCACCGCTTCACCCGATTGCGCGACTTGTTCGTAGAGTTCAGCGCCTGCTTCAAGGATGCCGACGTGGTGGCGATCACGGACGTGTACGCCGCCGGCGAAGCGCCGATCGAGGGCGTGGACGCCGAAGCGCTGGTGGCCGCCATCGCCAAGGCGGGGCACGCTGGCGCCAGCAAACTGGCCTCATTGGACGCGCTGGCCGATTTCGTGCGCGGCGAGGCCAGGCCGGGCGATATCGTGGTGTGCCTCGGCGCGGGCGACATCACGCAATACGCCAACGCGCTGCCGGCGAAACTGAACGCGGCAGCGGCGGCCTGATGTAACCGAAACGATTTGACCTTGGGGGCGACTCTGCGCAGCCGGGTCTGATGGCCGATACTGCTTCCCGCAAACCCCAGCCGCTGCGCGCGGCGCTAGTCTATGATTTTGACGGCACGCTGGCGCGCGGCAATCTGCAGGAGCGCAGTTTCATCCCAGAAGTCGCCGGCATGAGCCAGGCCGATTTCTGGCGCGAAGTGCGCCGTTTGGCCAAGGCCGAGGACGCGGACGAAATCCTGGTTTACATGCACCTGATGCTCGATCGCGCACGCGCGGCGGGGCACAAGGTTACGCGCGAAGCGCTGCGCGCGCATGGCGCCGACCCCGACTTCTTCGACGGCCTCGATCACTGGTTCGACCGCATGAACGCGTTCGCCGCCGATTGTGGGCTTGAGCTCGATCATTACGTTATTTCATCGTGCATACACGAGATGATCGAAGGCTGCCCGCACTACGGCAAATTCCGCCAGGTGTTCGCTTCGCGCTTTCTTTATGATGCGAACGGCGAAGCGCGCTGGCCGGGTGTGGCGATCAATTACACCACCAAGACGCAGTTCCTGTTCCGCATCAACAAGGGCGCCGAGAGCGTTTCCGACACCGAAGGTATCAATCGTTTCATGCGCGCCGAAGAACGCCCGCTGCCGTTTGAGCGCATGATCTTCATCGGCGACGGCGATACCGACATCCCGTCGATGAAGATGGTGACGAGCCAGGGCGGGTGCGCCATCGCGGTGCTCGATCCGATCGCTTGGGCGGATGAGCGTTCGGCGCAGAAAATCCACAAGCTGATCGCGGAAGATCGCGTCAGCTTCGTCGCGCCGGCGGATTACCAGCGCGGCGAAGTTCTGGACGTGATCGTCAAGGGCGCGCTGGGGCGGATTGCTTTGCGCGCGGGGCTGGCGGTTTCAGCCGGTTAGCTGCCCGTGGGGGCGGGCTCTTCCGGCGCGCGCGCGATCGAGACGATCGGGTAAGTGCGGCGTGGTTCGCCGCCGATGATCTCGACCCCGAGGCCGTTGCCAGTGCAGATCCAGCCAGTGACCGAGCGCACGGCGATGGCTTGGGTCCAATCGAGATCGCGGGCGTTCCAGTTGGTGGTGAAGATGTAGTCATGGCCGCGGGCGCGCACGCGAACATTGTAGTTGTCGATCACGCCGTAGCTGAAGATATCGGCGTTGCGGAAACAATCGCGGTCGGCGGGCGCGGCCTGCGATGCGCCGCTGGTTTCGGTGCTGGCGCAGGCGGACAGGGCGATGAGTGCGGCGGCGAGCAAAGTGTTGCGCAACATGAGACGGCCTCCAAAATCCCGATCCCCTTGTTCCTATATAGTGGCGCGTGAACGCCTTAGGGGCGAGCGGGCGACGCGTTGACGGCGGTGAAAACACTGCGATAGGCCATCAAGAATGAGTGATCTCGACTTGCCGCAGGTGCGCGGGCGTCTGGTGCTCGGCGAAAGCTTGGCGCCGTTTACGTGGTTTCGCGTCGGCGGGCCGGCGGAGGCGCTGTTCTTGCCGGCGGATGAGGAAGACCTGGCGCAGTTTCTGCGCGCTCTGCCGCAGGATGCGCCGGTGCTGCCGATCGGCGTGGGCTCCAACATGATCGTGCGGGATGGGGGCGTGGGCGGTGTGGTGATCCGGCTGGCGGGGCGCGCGTGGGCGCAGGTGACGCCGCTGGGCGAGGGGCGGATCAAGGCTGGCGCGGGGGCGCTCGATGCGATGCTGGCGAAAGGCGCCGCGCAGGCCGGAATCGCCGGGCTCGAATTCTTCGTCGGCGTTCCGGGCACGATCGGCGGCGCGCTAACGATGAATGCGGGCTGCTATGGGCGCGAGACCAAGGATGTGCTGGTGGAGGCGTCGGCGCTCACACGCGACGGTGCGCGCGTGACGCTGAAGAATGCGGATTTCGGTTTTACCTATCGCCATAACGCTCTGGCGCAGGACTACATCTTCCTCGACGCCACGTTTCAGGGCACGCCTGATGCGCCCGAAGCGATCCAGGCGCGCATGGCCGAAATCACCGCTCAGCGCGAAGCCAGCCAGCCAATTCGCGAGAAGACGGGCGGCTCCACCTTCAAGAACCCTATGTTGCCTTCAGGCGAAAAGGGCTCGGCGTGGAAGCTTGTCGATGAAGCGGGCATGCGCGGGCATCGCCGCGGCGGCGCGCAAGTGAGCGAAAAGCACGCCAATTTTCTTATCAATACTGGTGAGGCCACCGCCGCCGACATTGAAGGCTTGGGCGAGGAGGTGCGCGCGGCCGTGAAGGCCAAGCACGGCGTCGAACTGGATTGGGAGATCAAGCGGATCGGACGCGCCTAGCCGACAGCGGCGCGCCCCTGGGCGATCAGCCCATCGAGCCACGCCGCGAAATCGCCGCCGCGCACGTAAAGCGCAGTGCAAACCGCTAGTGTGACAACAAGTAAAGCGATGACGCCCGAGAGGCGCGATGCGCCCGTGGGCTGACGACGCACGTCCGATGCCATGATTGTCCCCTTCGAAGGCAAAGACGAAGCAGTTGGTGTAGGCGTGCGGCGCGTGCGCTTCGGCATCGGCCGACCGGGCGGCGCGGCCTTCGCCTTTCGCGCAGGCTTTGCCCCGCTGACGCAGGGGGCAGGCGTACGCAGGGCCAGCAGGCGGCGCCATGCATGATGCTGACGCGGGCCGCGCGGCAGCGAGACGGCGGTGGCGCCGGCGAGGTCGCGCGGCGGACGCGTTGAATCGAGCCGTACCGAAATTAATTTCCCCGCAGCCTTTGCGCGGCGTGCGGCGGCGCGGAGGGCCGGAGTCTGCACCGAGGCGCGCGACCACAGCACGATGACGCGCCGGGCGGCGTTGAGTTCTTTCGGGCGCGCTTTTGCCGCCGGCTTCGGGCCCGCGGCGAAGCCAAGCGCGTTCAGTTGCGCGGCGATTTGGCGGGCTTGGCTATCGGCGCCGGGCCCGTGAGCGAGAAGCACATGAGACATCGCTGCTAGGCTGCACCAGCCATGCGCGGCGCCAAGCTGGCGGCGCCGCGGGCCTGTTGATAGGCGCGAAGGCGCCCAATTTGCGGGCCGCACGCGCACAAAAAACGCGCGCCGAGCAGGCCGGCGCGCGTTGACTGACGCTAAGAAGGCCGGCGTTTACGCCGCGAGCGCGGCTTCCGCGCGCAGCACGGCGGCGGCGGCGTTGACCACGGCGGCGATACGCAGAGCGGTTTGAACCTGCGTGCTGGTGAAGCTGCGTTTGCGCAATTCTTCCTCGTGGCTGTCCAGGCACATACCGCAGCCGTTGACGGCGGAAACGGCGAGCGACCACAACTCGAAGTCGCCCTTATCCACGCCTGGATTGGCGATCACGTTCATGCGCAGCCCCGCGCGCAGAGTGCGATATTCTTCGTTCTTCAGCAGGTGGACCGAGCGGTAATAGACATTGTTCATGCCCATGATGGCTGCTGCTGCTTTGGCCCCGTTCTTGGCTTCGGGCGTGAGCCTGGCCTCTGTTTCGGCCTCGAGCGCGCGAATGAGAGCGGGCGCGCCAGTGGCGTAGGCGCAGGCGAGAAACGCGCCCCACTTCTGCTGTTCGCTCAGCGATTGGTCACTCGCGAGGGAGCCGAGATTGAGTTTGATGTCCTTCGCGTAGTCGGGAAGGGTGTCGCGCAGGGCGTCGAACGCCATCGTCTTAAATCCTCGTTTGTGGGGGAGGGGGAGGCGCCGGCGCGACGTTTGAGCCCAAACGCCGCGCCG
>JAEUMU010000186.1 GCA_016791325.1 Hyphomonadaceae bacterium | reverse complement strand
CGCGCCACTGATACCCGCCCGAATTGTGCGTGCCTTCCAAGATGAGAAAGCCGAAGCCCTGGCGCACCGTCAGTGTTTCGGTGACCCACGCGGCGCCAGATTCCTCATTTCGAGGTTGCCACGCCGAACGCCACTTGCCGAGCAGCTTTTTGGATTGACTGAGCGTGAGGGTGTCCCAGCCGGTTTGAACGAGCCATGAGAGAATGGCGCCCGCGACGATCCCCACAGAAGCGTACAGAAAGTCCATGCAACCCCGCCCGAGCAAAGCACCGCCGCCTTTGTGATACCCAACGCGAAGCGGTCCGCAAACCGTGGTTCTCGACCGATCGGTGTGCGTTGAAGCAAGCGCTAGTGACGGCTGGCGACCCCGGAGAGATTTGAACTCCCGACCGTTTGCTTAGGACGCAACTGCTCTATCCAGCTGAGCTACGGGGCCGCGGGCCCTCGTTGCTAGGAAAAAGGCCGCCTCCTCGCAACAGGCTTGAGGCGCTGGACACCCGGCGGCCCGGGGGATCAGTATGCGTGCTGCTGGGGAGGGGGAGGCGTCGCATGGCGCACAGCTACGGCAATGGGTGGTCGCGCGCGGCGGCGGGGCTGACGGCGCTCGCGCACACGCGGGCGAGCGCGTTTCGCTGGGGCTTCGTGATCTTGCTCACGGCGGTGTGGATCGGAGGGGGGCTGTATTATTGGACGAGCCGGGGCCAAGACCTCGCGCAGTCCATCTATCTGACGCTCAGCGCCGTTGGCATGTGGGACGCCTATTTCGGTGCGGAGTCGGCGGCTGGCAGGTCGGTCGATCCGATGTTGCAGGTGGTGCGCTTTGCTGCGATCGCCGCGCCGGCCGTGGGCTTGCTGTTCGCGTTTTCGGGCCAGCTCGGGCGATCGCTGGCGCGCATCTTCAATCTTTCAGCCAAGCGCCATGTGGTGATCGCCGGAGATAGCCCGGCCGCTCTCTCTTTGGCGCTGGATTGCCGCGCCAGTAAGGATGCGGTGATCCAGATCGCGCAATCCTTGCCGGAAGACACCGCGCTTGGGTTGCGGCGGCGCGGCGTGATTTTGATTGAAGGCAACGCCACGCATTTGGAAACGCTGCGCGCTGCGCGCGCGCATCACGCCGCGCACGTGGTGGCGTTCGAACCGGACGATACCGCCAACTTGCAGATCGAAGCGGCGGTGCGCCGGTTGGTGGGGAACGGCCGGCGGCGCCCGCCCATCGGCGTGCATGTGGCGACGCGCTCGCCGCTGCTGCTGCGTGACGCGCGGGAAATGCGCTCAGCGCAGATGCGCAAGAAGGATAAGGCCTACCTGCCGCCGATCGATCCAAAGCCGTTCTCGCTGCACGAGATGGCGGCGCGGGCGCTGTTCCAAGGCCAGTGCCAAACCATACTGTCCCTGGCCAAGCAGTTGGGGCGGGAGCGCATCCACGTGGTGTTCTTTGGCTTCGACGCCTCCGCGGAGGCCGTGGCGGAGCGCATCTTCGCGAGCCTTTGGTCCGTGCATTTCGAGGCGCCGCGGCTGACGGTGCTCACGCCTGATCCCCAAGGGGCGGAAGCCGGCTTCCGCGCCCGGCGCCGTGAGGCGTTCGCGCACCCTCAGATTTGGAGCGCCGACATCGCCTTTATGGCCTTCGATTGGGATGCGGCTTCGATTGGGCCGGAATTGCTGGATGCCGTGGAGCAAGCGCGCGGCAAGCCCACGGCGGCGGTAGTCTCAACCGGCGGCGATCCCACCAACATTCATCTCTCTATCGCGCTTAAGCGGGCGTGCAATCATGGCCTGCGCTGGCCGATCCCCATTTTCATGCATGAGAGCAGTCAGTCGGAGTTTTCGCAGCAATACGCCAAGGGCGATGACACGGACGAGCTTGACGCCTACCTGCAAGCGTTCGGCGCCCATCAGCTTACGGCGACGCGCAAGAATATCATCACGGGTATGCTCGATCGCGGCGCGGCGATCGCGCATGAGCATTACAATCGCGGACTCGGCGGCAAGGATGCGATGAGCATGCGTGAGCTGCAGGCGGCGATGCGCGACTGGTCGGACGTGCTGGAGACGTATCGCGCCGCTAATCGCGCGGTCGCAGACGCCGCCATGGTGAAAGCTTGGGATGCAGGCTGGCGCGCGGCCGGCAAAGGCGAGCGCGGCGACACTGCGCCGACAATCCCACCCGAAATGTTGGAGCCGTTGGCGCGGCGCGAGCATGATCGCTGGAATGCGGAGCGCTTGCTCTCCGGCTGGCGGCCCACAAGTGCGGGCGAGGCGCGCAATAACGAGCTTATGGCGCACGACAAGATCGCGCCTTGGGAGGCGATGAGCGAAAGCGATCGCAACAACGACGTGGTGCAGGTGCGCGCAGCGTTGGATATCGCGCGCCTCACGCACCCTAACGGCTTTGTGGCGCGCTAGCGGCTAAGCGCCGATGCGCCCGCCATCGTGGCGCGTGATGACGATCACCGCTGAACGTGGCCAAGCCTCGCCGCCACCGGGGAAGCTTGATGGAGGCCGTTGGCCGCGCCCCCAGCGCAACTCGGCGATGGGCGTGCCGGCAACGTCGCTCTCGCCGGGGTGCTGGATTGACGCAAAGAAGGCGCGTTCGTCCGGCGCCAGTGTCGGCCCGCAAATCTCGGCGCCGACTGGACCAACCAAGAACCGCTTCACGGGCCGCGGCCCTTGGCTTGCGGCGGACGTCGCCAATACGGCGTCGTTACAATCCGCGAACACGCCGTCGGAGCCGTCTGTGGCGATCCATACGTTGTGGGCGCGGTCTATGCAGATATTGTCGGGACAAGCGAAGCGATCGCCTGAAAATGTAGCGGCGCCGTTGAGCCTAGTGGAGACATGCGCCGGGCGTCCGCTGCGGGTCGCGGCGGTGAACTCTTGCGCGGCCGGATCGCCCGCGAGCGCGAAAACATCCCACGTAAAGCGCGTGGCGGCGCAATCGCCGCCGTGTTCATCTAGGCGCAGGATGTGACCTGCTAGGTTGGATTGCGCGCGCTGCGGCGTCTCGCTGTCGCGGCGGGGGTTGCCGGGGCGTGCAAAGCCTTGCTGGCTGCTGTTGGTGCACACGATCAGCACTGGCCCCTGGCCTACCCAGCCGTCATCGAGCATTGCCTCAACATCTTCCGGCCGGTCCATCGGTGTGGCGCCCAGCAGGCGCGCCGCTTCGCGCGCCCGCATCATGAGATCACCCAGGTCGCGAAAGTGCGCGCTATAGCCTGCGCGCCGTGCGGCCGCATTCGCCGCTTCCAATGTCAGCGGTAGCCACGCGCCGGCGCCGTTCGCGTGGAATTGCGCAACGTAGAGCTGGCCATCGTCCAAAAGATCTCGATTGGACAGGCGATCGTTGGGATTGAAGCGGCCGTTGGAGACAAATTTATAGACGAACTCATCAATCTGGTCGTCGCCGGAATACACTACCACGCGCCCATTGCGCGCCAACGCGGTGGTGGCGCATTCGCCTTTGCGGCGACCCAGGGCCGTGCGCTTGCGGGGGGTCCATGCTGGATCGTAGGGATCGACCTCCAACGTCCAGCCCTACAGCGCCTGGCCATAAGGATTGGCGCTCATGTCAAATTGCGGCGGACCAAGCGCGCCCATGCCAAACGCCATAGGCGTGCCGAAGTTTGCGCAATCCAGCACGAAGGCGGGATCCCGCATTGCTTCGCGCAAGGGCGCTGCGTTGGCGTCTGTTGCGGTGAAGAGAACGTGGAAATTCTCTTCCGCTGAAAGGTACGTGCCCCACGGCGTTTGCCCGCCCGCGCAATTTCCGTATGTGCCGCATCGGATCGCGGCAGATGCGTCGGTTGGGTGTGGCGCGGGCTCTACGCGGTTGACGATTGCGCCCGCCGCTTCGATCCAAGGATGCCGCGCCGCTGGGCCGGAAAAGAGCACGGGCGTAAACGGCGTGATGCGGCGGTTAAACCCCGCGCCGGGGGCCGCATCGCGCACCACGCGCCAGCCATACTCGCCATGCTCAAGCGTGAGTACAGTCACGCCCGTCGCCGCGAGGCACGCATCAAGATGCGCGCGCGTAAGGCTTCGCAAATCGCTGATGTTTGGGAACATCAGCGCGGGCTCGAAATATTCCTGGTTGACGCACATCAGCATGAGCCGCGGATCGCGCTGGGGCGGGAAAGCGTAATTCGCGGCGAACAGGGCGATCATGTCATTGTTCTGGCCGAAGCGCAGCTCCTGATCGGCGCGGCTTTGTGCTGTCGGATCAAATGGGGGCATGCCTTGAAAAAGGGGATCGCCCCAGGCGATCAGACTGCGCCACGCATACCCCGGGGGCAGCGTTATCGTGTCGGCGTTAGTCGCTGCGACACTGGCGAAGGACAGTGCCTCGGGCGCCGGTTCGCCAAGAACGGTCGCGCAGGCGCCTAGATTGAGAAGAGGAAGCCCGGCCATGCCGCCCAGCAGGGCGCGGCGGGAGCTGATCAAATCTCGAATGTGCGTTGTCACGGCGGCGGCCCTTCTGGGAGATCAGCTAGGCCTCGGATGCAACGTTTGCATGACGGCCTAGCTGTTCGGCCGCGGCCAGTTCTGCGATTTCTTCCAGCTTGGCGTCAAACGCCGACCAATCGTCCCGCGCAGCGATGGGAGCCCAGACGGCCTCGACCTCATCGATGACCAGGGAGACAGGCCGCGGGCGCTGGAAATAAGGGTGCGCTGGCGCTGATCCTGTCGCGCGCGCTTCCAAGCCTTCGCGAATGGGCGAAAAGCCGGCGTCGGCGTAGCGCGCGGCCTCCGGGCTGGCGGCCGCGCGCGCCGCGTCAGCGCCGATCCAATCGTGGAAGAACTGATCAAAGGGGGCGCGTGTTTCCGCGAGCCAATCGAATAGGGCCTGGACGAATGCGAGATCATCTTTGGCTCGGCCCGTAGGTAGACCAAGTCGCGCAAGCGTGCGCGCGACGATGGCGGCCTGATAGGCCGGGCCGAAACGGGCGAGGGCCGCTTCAAGCGCCTCTTGCGGCGCTGCCGAAAGGAAGGCGCCGCCCAGCTGCGCCAACGCCCAGGAGACTGCCTCGGCTTGGCGGCCATAGGCGTAGAGACCGGTTTCATCGAAATAGGCTGCGGTGAAGGCGGGGTCGACGTGCGGCAGAAACCGCCATGGGCCGTAATCGAAGCTCTCACCCGTGACGTTGAGGTTATCGGTGTTGAGCACGCCGTGGACAAATCCCGCGGCCATCCAACTGGCGGCCAGAAGTGCGTTCGCTTCCACGATTTCGCCGAACAGCGCTGCGGGCAGATCCGGCGCGTCGGCCAGGTCCGGATAATAGGCTTCCGCCACATGCTCGATGAGCTGGAGGGTGAGGTCGGGCCGCTGCTCGTAGGCTAGGCGCTGGAAGGAGCCGAAGCGGATGTGGCTGTGCGAAAGCCGCACCAGCACGGAAGAGCGTGTCGGCGAAGGCTCGTCCCCGCGCGTCAGCGCCTCGCCCGTTTCAATAAGGGAAAGCGCTTTGGATGTGTAAACGCCCCGCGCCTCCAGCATCGCGGCGGCGAGCACCTCTCGCACGCCGCCCTTCAGCGTGAGGCGGCCATCGCCAAAGCGTGAGTAGGGAGTCTGGCCCGAGCCTTTCGTGCCCAAATCAAGCAGGCGACCGGCGCCATCGCGCACCTGCGCGAACAGAAAGCCGCGCCCATCGCCGATATTGGGATTGTAGGTGCGGAATTGATGCCCGTGATAGCGCATCGCCAGCGGCGCGGCCATGTTCCCCGACAGGGGCTCGAAGCGGCCGAAATGCGCCAGCCACTCGGCCGGGCTGAGCGTGTCCAGGCCGATGCGGGCGGCCCACTCATTGTTGCGATGCCGCAAGATCAGCTGCGGAAACCCGGCCGCCGCCACAGGATCGGCAAATTCGGGGCCAAGCGTTGCGAACAGAGGGGCGGGGCGGTAGCGCGGCGAGGCGGGCATGGAGCTTATCTAGGCGCGCGAGCGGCTTGCGTCATGTCGCCCAAGATACGCGATGGGCCGTGACGCCCCGGCGCTTCTGTGGCAGAGGGACGATGGGGCATCTAAGAGGACGCACTGGAATGTCGGCGCGCGGCATCGCCCTTCTTGGCGTATCTATCGTCAGCCTGGCGCTGAGCGCTTGCGGCGATCGCGGCGACACTAAGACAGACCAAAGCTCGGCCGCGCGCGTGGCCGCCGCGCTGGATGTTTGCGCCAGCGGTAATGACGAGTTTGACCGCAGCGTCTGCGCCAACGGCGCACTCTCGGCGCTGGAGACGCAAATCCGCGAAACCCTGGTGGCGGAATCCGCTTCGGTTTCGGATGCCGGCGCGGAGCTGCTGGTGCAAAACCAGCGCCGCTGGCGCGAAGCCGCGCGCGTCATGTGCGGGGTGATCGATGCGCAGGCTGCGCCCAGCGCGGAGCAGGAAGCTTGCCTTGAGGGCGAGTTCCGCTCGCGGCTCCAGGCCGCTGCAAGTTCTGTGCAGCAAATGGGCGGCTACACTTTCCAGCGCATGGAGCTGGTGGATGCCGTGCCAGTGACGGCCGAAGTTGCATCGGCTTCGGGACTCGGCGACGAAGCGCCTCCCGCAATCTCGCGCGACATCCGCTTCCCGCGTATTGATGGGCCGCAGACGCCGGAAATTCAGCGCTTCAACGAACTCGTCGCGCGTCAGCCGCAACGCAGTCTCGGCGAGGCGACCAATGAGGCGGTGGACTACACCATCGCCTTCGCCGGACCGGAATTGATTTCGGTGCGGTTTGTGATGAGCGAAGATACATTGGGCGCGGCGCATCCGAACAATTCCGAGCGCGCCGTCACCGTGGTGATGAGCGAAGGGCGCGCGCTGACGGAGGCGGATGTGTTTCGCCCCGGCAGCGATTGGCAGAATTTCCTCACGCGGCGTGCGGTGACGGAAATCACGCGGCAGTATCGCGAATACGACTTCACCCCGCCGGAGCGCGACGTGCGCGAAAGCGCGACCAAGCCGCATCTTTGGATCATCACTGAAAGCGGGCTGACGATCCTTTTCCCGCCCTATTCCTTCGGCGGCCCGCACGTGCTTGGCGGCACGGAAGTTTCGATTCCCTGGGCCGATCTGCGCCCTTACCTCAACCCCGCCGCTCCCGCGCCCATTCGGCCAAGCGCGTAGGCAAAGCTGCGAACTGTTCGCGCCTGCGATTTGCCGCGCTTCCCTCGCGGCCGGAATGGGCTATCCAGCACCGATGACCACTCGCGCCGGATCCATGTTCGCGCTCGTCGGCGTCGTGCTGATCGGCATGACGGGGTTCGGCGTGTTTCTGCCGATCTTCCCATTCCTGGCTTTGGATGTGGGCGCTTCACCCACGGCCACAACCATCGCCATGGGCGCTTATTCATTCGGCCAGTTGATCGCTTCGCCGTTTTGGGGGCGCCTGAGTGATCGCGTCGGGCGCAAGCCGATCCTAATCGCAGGTCTGGTAGGCGGCGTCGTTTCTTATTTGTGGCTGGCGCGCGCCGCGAGCGTTGAGGAGCTTGGCGCGGCGCGGCTGTTCGGCGGGCTCATGGCCGGCAATGTCGGCGCTGCGTTCGCGGCCGCCGCAGACCTCGCTAATGACAAGACGCGCGCGCGCAACATGGGCTTTCTGGGCGCGGCGGTGGGACTCGGCTTCATCGCCGGGCCTGCGTTGGGCGCGCTGCTGATTGGCGATGAAGAAAGCCGCGAGAGCTTTGCTTTTGCTTGTCATGTTTCCGCAGCGTTGGCGGGCCTGGCGGCGTTGGTCGCGTTGGTGTTGTTCCGTGAAAGCTTCCCCTCAGAGGCGCGGCGCCGGCCGGGCGAGGCGCGCGTGAGCCGGTTTGCTCTGCTGGGTTCGCGGCCGGCGCTGGCGCGCTTTATCGCGGTGATGTTCCTGATGATCGCTGCGCAGGCGCTGATGGAGACCGTATTCGGCTTGTGGGCGCACGCACAGTTGCAGTGGGGCGCACGAGAAGTGGGATGGAGCTTGGCAGGGCTGGGCTTTGGCGCCGTTTTGCTGCAGGGCGGCGGGGCGGGCGCGGCCTCACGCGCGCTGGGAGAGCGCATGACGCTGCTTGTGGGGCTGGTTTTGTTTGCGGCGGGGTTCGGCGGCATGGCCGCCGCGCGCGAGGCGGCGGCGCTGATAGCGGCGCTGACGGCCTTGGTGGTCGGTATCGGTTTAGCGACGCCAGCTCTCAACGCCCTGATTGCGGAGCAAGCAGGAGAGAGCGAGCGCGGCGCAGTGATGGGGCTTTCGCAATCGGCTTCGGCGCTGGGGCGCGTAGCGGGGCCGTTGGCGTCAGGCCCGCTGTTCGACGCCTTCAGCCCGGGCGCACCCTTTCTTGCGGCGACGCTGCTGACGTTGGCGGCCCTGTTTGTGGCGCTGGGCGAACCGATGCGTGAAAAGGCGCCAGGTCAATCCTTATAAGGACGCCACACGCCGTGGCGATCCCGCACCTCGTAGCCGCCTTCGGTTTCGCGTAGCGCTGCCGCCGCGAGCGGCG
>JAEUMU010000170.1 GCA_016791325.1 Hyphomonadaceae bacterium | reverse complement strand
TGGGCGACGAAACCCATGCGCGCCCCGCGGCGCACGCGGATTGAGGCGTTGGGCTTGCCGACTTCTTCGCGGATCAGGCGAAGCAGCGTGGATTTTCCCGTGCCGTTCCGCCCCACAAGCCCAACTTTCCAGCCCTCGGCTATGAAAGCGTTGGCGTGCTCAAAAAGCGGGCGCGCGCCAACCCGATAGGTCAGGTCCGAAATTTCCAGCATGGCGGCTGCCTTAGAGCCGCCCGCGCGCAGCCGCGCAAGGCGATTTGCCGCCACGCCAGACAGCGCTGGACAGAAACGGAAAGCAGGCGTCCAATAATGGCGGGGAAACACCATGATTTTCGACCTTCGTCGCGGCCAGGGCGATGTGGTGATGATGTGGGTGATGGCCGGCCTGCTTGGCTTCGCCACGCTGATGGTTTCAATCGCGGGTCTCGCGTTAGTGAACGATGGGGAAGGCGCGGCGGTTTTGCTGATCGCTATCGCATTGTTTATGGGCGCGATGACGTGGCTTGTCTGCGATGAAGCGCTATCGCGCGCGGGCACGCGCGTGGCGCTGGACGGGGCGGGCGGGCTGCACCTCAAGCTGCCCGGCCGGCGTTCGTATGTTGGGCAGGCGCCGGTCAGCGCGGTGCTGCCGCTTGCGACGGTGCGCGGCATCGAGACGCGTCTGGAGGCGTTCCGCGCGCTGGGCAATACTGTGATCCAGCGCGCCTACGTGTTGATACTGGCCGATGGCGGGCGCCTGGCCCTGGGCGCCGACCGGCGCATGATGGCGCCGTTCTTTGGGGAGGCGGCGGCCGCGATCGCGCAGCGCACGAACCTTCCCATCACGGACCGCGGGGCGGTGGACGGCGCCCCGGGGTTCGCGATGATCTGGGGCGCAAGCGTGCCGGATTGGCAAGCGCCCTCCCTGCCCCAAGCGGCCAGCGAAAAGCGTGTGCGCGACGAACAGACTGCATGGAGGGTCGTCGCTATTGTGGTGGGCGCGGCGATGCTGATTGGGGCGCTGGCGCGGGCTTTGGGGTGAACGCGGCTATCGCCGCGCGCGCCGGTTGACGCCCTGCCGGGCCCGGCTCTATATCGCGCGTCCCACGGTGAGGGCCCGTAGCTCAGCTGGGAGAGCGCCGCGTTCGCAATGCGGAGGTCAGGAGTTCGATCCTCCTCGGGTCCACCATGGCGCAGGTTGCCCTAAGGGGCCGGCGCAGTTTAGACCCCCCGAAACGGTTTCAATGGCGGCGCGGGCGGCATGATCGGCATTCTCTACCAAATTCTCCACGCGATCCTGGGCCTGCTGATCATCGTCCTGATCGTTTATGTGGTGATTTCCTGGCTTTACGCCTTTGACGTGGTGAGCCGGCGCAACGCGTTCGTGAATTCGGTCTGGCGCTTTTGCTCAGCCATTACCGATCCGTTCCTGCGCCCGCTGCGGCGGCTGATTCCGCCGATCGCCGGGGTCGATCTTTCGGTTTTGGTGCTGGTGCTGATCCTTGCGATCACACGCGATAGCGTGCTGCCTTGGCTGGCCAACTTGTTGCGCGGCGGGCCGATCCTCTGAGCGGGCGCCTGAGCGTGCGGCTCACGCCCGCAGGCGGGGCCGATCGCATAGAGGGTCGCGTGACCAGCGCGAATGGCGCCACATTGCTGAAGGCGCGCGTGCGCGCGGCGGCGGAAAACAACCAAGCCAATCGCGCACTGGAAGAGCTGATCGCGAAAGCCTACGGCGTCGCCAAAGGCAAGGTGCGCATCGTGCGTGGGCATACCGGGCGCGTGAAAGTGTTGGAGATCGAGGGCGCCGACCACGCCGAAATCGCCGCATTCCTGGCGCGTTGGGGTGAAGCGTGAGTGGTGGTAAAGCCGGCCCGCGCTCAAGATTCGGAGTCCCGCCATGACCGGCCGCAGTATCGACGGAAAAGCCATCGCCGCGGGCGTGCGCGCGGATGTGGCGGCGGCGGTGAAAGCGTTGCCCGGCCAGCCGGCGCTGGCGGTGGTGCTGGTGGGGGATGACCCGGCCAGCCACGTCTATGTGGCGTCAAAAGTGAAGATGACGGCCGAGGCGGGAATGCGCTCCGTCGAGATCAGGCTGGCGAAGGAGACGACGCAGGAAGCCTTGATCGCGCAAGTGGCGGCACTTTCCGCCGACCCTGAGATTGACGGCATTCTGGTGCAGCTGCCGCTGCCGAAACATATCAGCGAGCCGGCGGTGCTGGCGGCAATCGATCCGATGAAGGATGTCGATGGGCTCACCGAAGCGAGCGCAGGCAAGCTGGTGCTGGGTAAGCCGGGCCTTCGTCCTTGCACGCCCGTTGGCTGCGTGATCCTGGCGAAGACGGAGCGGCCGGATCTGGCGGGCGCAAATGTGGTGGTGATCGGGCGCTCGATCCTGGTGGGCAAGCCGGCGGCGCTGTTGTTTCTGGAGCAGAACGCCAGCGTCACCATCGCCCATTCCAAGACCCGCGATCTGCGCATGGTGTGCCGTGGGGCGGACGTTTTGGTGGCCGCGGTGGGCCGCCCGGAAATGGTGCGCGGCGATTGGATACGCCCAGGCGCCATTGTCATTGATGTCGGCACCAACCGGGTGCCCGCGCCCGAAAAGGGCGAAGGCAAAACCAAACTCGTCGGCGACGTGAACTTTGCGGAAGCGATTCAAGTCGCCGCCGCCGTCACGCCCTCCCCGGGCGGCGTCGGCCCGATGACGATCGCCTGTTTGCTGCGCAATACCGTGCTCGCTGCATGTGCGAGACGGGGATGGCCCGCCCCTGAGCGGCTGGCGGCGGGTTAAATGCGACCCTCGGCGCTTGTGCGCCCCTAACAGCCCCGTTAGCTTCCCGGCAACCGAATGCCAGGGAGAGGGGATCGACTGTGGCAAACACAAATACGCCGGCCGGAAGGCCGGCAGCTTCGCCGCTGAACCGTCTGTTTCAGCGCAAATCCGTCGATCAGATTCAATCTGAATACGAACATGGCGAGTTGAAGCGTTCGCTTGGCCCGCTGAATCTCATTCTGCTGGGCATCGGCTGCATCATCGGCGCGGGCATCTTCGTGCGCACGGGCAACGCGGCCGCGCTGCACGCAGGGCCGGCGGTGATGCTCTCCTTCGTGATTGCCGGCATCGTCTGTGCGTTCGCGGGCCTCTGCTACGCGGAGATGGCGTCGGCGCTGCCTGTTTCCGGCTCCGCCTACACGTATTCTTACGCCACCATTGGCGAGTTCGGCGCGTGGATCATGGGCGCGCTGTTGCTGCTGGAATACGGGCTGGCTGCTTCGGTGGTCGCGGTTGGCTGGTCGGGATATGCGGTCAGTTTGATGCACGATCTTGGCGTGCTGATACCGCCAGAATTCACCCAGGCCGCAGGCAAGTTTGTCGTTAGCCAAGCGGCGACGTTCCAGGTGGTGGACCCTACCGTCAGCCTCAACGCCGTCACCGGCACGCTGGCCGATGGCAGCCAAGTACAGTTCCTGGCCTCTTCGAGCGCGACCATTCCCGGCGTGCATGAAGCGGGCTTGGCGCAGTACGACGTCGTCAATCCGGCCAATGGCGGCTACGCGCTGACCAACGCCGCCGACATTCACATCGCTTCGGCGATCCAGGCCACGCTGACGGGCGCGACGGAAGTGCTCGGCGCCGGCGGGGCGTTGCGCGAAGTGGCGGCCGGATCGGTCGTCACGGTGCCGGCAGATTCGATCGTGCAATTGCCGGCAGGCGCGCCTCTGCCCATCCCCTCGGACCTGGTTGTCGCTTCGGTGGCGAACCTGCCGGCGGTGGTGGTCGTCATTCTGATGATGCTGCTTCTTGTTGTCGGCGTTTCGGAGTCGGCGACGGTCAACAACGTTATCGTCTTCATCAAGGTGGCGGTGATCGTGGCTTTCTGCGTCGTCGGCGCGCAATACGTGAACCCGGCTAACTGGCAGCCCTTCATCCCCGAACCGACCGGCGAACCCGGCGTTTTCGGGTGGGACGGCGTGCTGCGCGCAGCGACCATCGTGTTCTTCGCCTATATCGGCTTCGAGGCGGTTTCCACCGCAGCGGGCGAAGCGAAGAACCCGCAGAAGGATATGCCGATCGGCATTCTCGGCTCGCTGCTGATCTGCACGGTGCTCTATATGGCGACCTCCGCCGTGCTGACCGGCGTGATCCCCTTCACCAAGCTCAACGTGGCCGCGCCCGTTGCAACGGCGGTGAACGCATTCGGGCCGGAATGGGGCTGGCTAGCCTATTCGATCAAAATCGGCGCAATCGCCGGCCTGACCTCGGTGATCCTGGTGCTGATGTTCGGCCAGACGCGCATCTTCTACACCATGAGCAAAGATGGTCTGCTGCCGAACGTGCTGGCGAATGTGCACAAGCGCTTCAAGACGCCATGGATCAACACCATCATCACGGGCGTCATCGTCGCGTGCGCGGCCGCCTTCTTCGACATCAACACGCTGGGTGATCTCACCAGCGTCGGCACGCTGGCGGCGTTCGCCATCGTGTGTCTGGCGGTGATGTGGTTGCGGCGTACGCGGCCTGATCTGAAGCGCGGTTTTAAGGTGCCGTTCTATCCGATCACGCCGATCCTCGGCATTATCTCGTGCGCATTCCTGATCACGCGTGTAGAGCCGCGGGTACAGCTGTTCTTCTTCTACTTCCTGATCATCGCGGTGGTGACTTACTTCCTCTATGGGATCTGGAACTCGAAGCTGGGTCGCGGCGTGGTGGTGACGGGGCATGAGCCTCCGCCCATGGATTTGCCGCACAAGGACTGATCGCGCACGAGTGCGAAAGAGAACCGCCGGCTTTCACGGGCCGGCGGTTTTTTTGCGCCCTGTCCGGCCCATGCGCAGGAGGCTATAGTGAATGAAAGGAGCGATCTGATGTCCGCCACGAAAATCGGCGCAGCAGCGGCACTCGCCCGCCTTGACGGCTGGCACGCTGCGGAGGGCCGCGATGCGATCACTAAAGAATTCCGCTTCCGCGATTTCAACGGCGCGTTCGCCTTCATGACGCGCGTGGCGCTTTACGCAGAGCGGCACGACCATCATCCGGAATGGACCAATGTGTACAATCGGGTCGAGGCATGCTTAACGACACACGACGCTGGCGGTGTTTCCGACAAAGACGTCGCGCTCGCGCATTTCATGGACCAGGCGTTTGCCCATTTCAGAGAATGAGCGCGCGCAGGCTGTAAGCAATGGCGGCGACGCCGATTAGGCTCACCAGCCAGAGCGCGACGAACCAGAGCAGCCGTTTGCCCAGCGGGCGCGGCGCCTCGCCCTCTTCGGGCGGCCCCTCAATGATAGGCGCCATCATCGCCCACCTTCGCTCTGAACAGCCAATACACATAGGCAGTGTAAGCCAGGATGATCGGCAGCATCACCAGCGCGCCCCACAGCATGAGTTGCAGCGCGTTATCCGCGGCAGCGGCTTCGGCCGGTTTCATCGCGAACGGCACAATATAGGGCCAAAGACTGACAGCGAGGCCCAGATAGCCAATCAAGAACAGCGCCACGGTGAGCAGATAAGGCGCTAAATGCGGCGTGCCTTTCCATGGCCGCCATAGCGCGAAACAAACCAGCCCTGCGGCCACCGGCAACGGCGCCACTTTCAAGAACACGGGCCAATCCACGCTGGTCATGGTAAGGCCCCAGCGTTCGGTGACGCGCGGATCGACGCCGAGCGTCGCCAAGCTTACCGCGCCCATCGCCAACGCCACGAGCAGCGACAATTGCGTGGCCCAGCGGCGCGCGCGCGTAAACAACTCACCTTCTGTCTTGAACACCAGCCACGCCGCACCCAACAAGGCGTAGCCCAACACCAGAGCTGCGGCGACGAGCAAAGAAAAAGGCGTGAGCCAATCGAACGCGCCGCCGACAAATGCGCCGTTTTCAATGTTCACGCCCTGGATGAAGGCGCCGAGGATCAGGCCTTGCGCGACAGTGGCGACGATAGAGCCAGCCGAGAAGGCGATGGTCCACCAGCGTTTGCCGCGATCGCGTCCGTGATGGCGGAACTCAAACGCCACCCCGCGAAATATCAGCGCCAGCAGCATGAGAATGATTGGGATGTAGAGCGCCGGCATCAACGCCGCATAAGCCTTGGGGAAGGCCGCGAACAAGCCGCCGCCGCCCAGCACGAGCCAAGTTTCGTTGCCATCCCAGACCGGCGCGATGGCGGCCTGCATCTGATCGCGCTCGCGGCTGCTCTTGGCAAACGGAAACAGGATGCCGACGCCAAGGTCGAAGCCATCGAGCGCCACATAAAGAAACACCGCAACGGCGATCAGAACGGCCCATATCATCGCGAGTTCAAGACCGAACATGAGCGTCAAGCCTCCTCGATCGCGGCGCCGAGCGGCGTGCCGGGGGGTTGATCGGAATGGGGCGCGGGCTCTTCGCTTTCAGGCCCCTTGGCCATCAAGCGCAAGATGTAGAGCGCGCCGGCCGTAAACACGATGGCGTAAACGATGATGAAGAACAGCAGCGACGCCGCTACCGACGCTGCAGGCACCGGAGACACCGCATCCGCCGTGCGCATCACGCCATAAACGACGTAGGGTTGGCGCCCTACTTCGGCGGTGATCCATCCCGTAAGCACGGCGATGAAACCGCTAGGCGCAGCCAGCACCAGGGCGCGATGATACCAGCGTGCGTGATCGAGCCGTTTGAGCAGCCAAGCGCCAGCGCCCCACACGCCCAGCGCCGACATAACGAGCCCCATGGCTACCATGATGCGGAACGCCCAGAATGTAATCCAGACCGGCGGGCGATCTTCGCGAGCGAACTGATCGAGCCCCGGCAGAACGACATTCGGCGCGGCGTTGTTTACCGTGGAGCCAAAGCCGGGAATGGCGAGTTCAAAGTGGTTGCGCTCGGCCGCTTCATCGGGCCAGCCGACGAGGACCGTGGGCTGTTGCGTGCGGGTGGTCCACCAGCCTTCAAGCGCCGCGACTTTCGCCGGCTGATGGTGGCCAGCGACGATGCCGCTCTCATGGCCGGCCATGATTTGCAGCGGGGTGACCAGCGCCATCATCAGCACGGCCATGCGCAGCGCCACGCGGCTCTCGGGAAGCGCCCTGCCCTTCAAAAGCGCAAACGCGGAAGCACCAGCCACAACCATCGCCGTGGTGAGGTAAGCGGCCAGCACCATGTGCGCGAAACGCGTGGGCAGGGAAGGATTGAAGATCACTTCGGCGAAGTTGGTGGCGACCATCGTCCCATCTTCGGCCCATTCCCATCCTTGCGGCGTCTGCATCCAGGAATTGGCGGCAAGAATCCAAAACGCGCTGACGAGCGTGCCGACCGCGACGGTGCAAGTCGAGAAGAAGTGCAGGCCCGGGCCGACGCGCTTCCAGCCGAACAGCATGATGCCGAGGAACGATGCCTCAAGGAAAAACGCCGTCAGCACCTCGTAGGCCAAGAGCGGGCCAATGACGCTGCCGGTCACGGCGGAGAAAACGCTCCAATTCGTGCCGAACTGATAGCTGAGCACGACGCCGGAAACGACGCCCATGCCGAACGACAAGGCGAAGATCTTGACCCAGAACAGGTATAGATTTTTGAACACCGCGCGCTTGGTGAAGAGCCACAGCCCTTCCAACACAGCCAGGAACGAGGCCAACCCGATCGTGAACGCCGGGAAGATGATGTGGAAGCCGACCGTGAAGGCGAATTGCAGCCGGGATAGCAGCAGCGCGTCCCATTCCATGTGGCACCTCGCTTCTGAAAGAGCCTAAACGCGCGGGCGCCGCGACGCCAAGCTTGCAGTTTGCCGCGCCGAGACACACAGTCGCGCCGCAGCCGAGGAGGACGTCATGAGCGGGCGCGTGGCGGGGAAGAAGGTGTTCATTACCGGGGCCGCGCAAGGCTTGGGCGCGGCGATGGCCAGAGCCGTCGCGCGAGAAGGCGGCACGGTCGGGCTCGGCGATCTCAATATCGCCGGCGCGGAAAAGGTGGCGGCGGAACTTAACGCGGCCCACGGCGCAGGAACCGCGTTCGCTTATGAGATCGATGTCACCGATGAACAGCAATGGATTGCCGCGCTGGACCGCGCCAATCGCGATATGGGCGGGATTTCCGGCCTCGTGAACAATGCCGGCATCGCTGGCGGCAAGGGCGGGATCGAGGAAATGAGCCTTGCTGACTTTCGCAAAGTCATGAGCGTGAACGTGGACTCGGTGTTTCTCGGCGCCAAGCACGCAATCAAGTATCTGGCGCAGCATCAGCCGGCGGCGATCGTGAACATCTCTTCCATCGCCGGGCTCATCGCCTCGCACAACACGCCAGCCTACAACGCATCGAAAGCCGCGGTGTGGCTGCTCTCGAAGAACATCGCGCTCTATTGCGCCAAGAAGGGATTGGATGTGCGCTCCAACTCCATTCACCCCACCTTCATTGATACGCCGATCCTTGATCCGTTGCGGGGCATGCTCGGCAAGGAGGAGGCCGAGGCGAAGCTGGCGCGGCAGGTTCCGGCCGGGCGCATCGGCAAACCAGAGGAGATCGCCATGGCGGCGATTTACCTCCTTTCGGACGAAAGCCGGTTTGTCACCGGGGCGGAACTGAAAGTTGATGGCGGCATCTCAGCCATGTGACTTGCCGCTTGGTTCCAAGGCCTCAACATAAAGACCCATGAGAATGCTGTTGCACAAGCTCGCCGCCCTGATCTGCCTGTTCACCCTGGCCGCCTGCGGCCAGGCGCAGGCTCCCGAGCAGGCCCAGCCCCCGGGCGAGCCTGGCTCGGTGTTGTTGGGCAGCACCCAGAACCTGCCCGATTGGCTGTTCGTAGCCCGCCAACGCGACTGCAGCGAGAACAACGCGGGAGAGCGGCAATGCGGCCTCGGTGAAGTGCATTTCAACCAGCGCACCATCACCCGCGCCGCCGATGGCACCGCCGATATCTGGGTGCAGGTGCGCCACGCGCAGCCGCAAGTGTTCCAGTTCGAGGACGCGACCACGACCACGACAGTTCGTTACGAGGTGCAACGCCTGCACTATCGGTTCAACTGCCAGACCGAGCAGTTCATCGTGGTTGAGCGTCAGATCATGGGGCCAGGCGAAACCGTGGCCGCGCGCGACGAACCGAGGCAGATCTATCGCGCCACAGTGCCGGGCAGCATCACCCAGATCATCATGCCGATTGCCTGCCGGGGCGAGTAAGCCTTAGCCCTGGCGGCGCTGGTAGATAATGTTCACCATCAGCACCCGCGCGCCTGGAGCGCCGAGCGTGCGATCGATCGCCTGCTGCATCAGGCGGGTAAGCACGGCGGGTTCCGGGGCGGTTCGATCGCGATAGAAGGTCGACGCGTAGGTGGCGAGCGCGGTGCGCAAAGCGTCGCGCAGGCGCGGCGCGTTGAGTTCGGCGCGCCGGCGCAACGCTGCGTCGGGCACATCGAGCCCCATATCCACGACGAGCGTGCCCGCGGCCGTGTGGCGTTGAAGCACGCCGGCCGAAAGCGTTGGCATGGGCAGGAAGGAGGCCGCGCTGGTGAGGCGCTCTTGACGGCTCGCGGGCGCCTGCTGGCCGGACGAGGACGAGCCGCCGCCCGAGCCGCCGGCGGCCTCAGCCGCCCCAGCGGCAAGCGCCAGGCCCAAGCCCGCTAAGAAAATACGCCGACGCATGAGGCGAAAATCGCGCTGATGCGGCTAACGAATGGTTAGTGCAGCGGCTTTGCCGCATCCTGCGGGGCGCCGGCGCGAAACATGGCCGCCAGATCAACCGTGGAGCGATCACCCAACGCATCAAAATGCTCGGCCAGCCACTTATCGGCGGCGGCGACTCCGGTGTCGAACAGCTGAGCGAAGAAGGCGAGATCGGTATTGAGATCCACGCCCACGCCCAGCGGCGCAAGCGCCATGCCCTCGCTGAGATTGTGAATGAGCATCTTGCGGTAGCGCTCTTGGGGCAGACGCTGCTCATCCAGAAGGCGGGCGACGAACTCAGCCGCGCGCAATTCGTTCAGCAGGTTGGCGTTGAAGTTGATTTCATTGACGCGGGCGGTGATGTCGACGGCGGTGCGCGGTAAGCCGGGGCGTTCAAGCGGATTGATCTGGACGATGACGATATCGCGCGTGGCCTTGACCCCGTAGAGCGGAAACAGAGCTGGGTTGCCGGTGTAGCCGCCGTCCCAGTAATGCGCGCCTTCAATTTCCACAGCCTGGAAAAGCTGTGGCAGACACGCGGACGCCATCAGGTGGTCGGCCGTCAGCTCACGGTTGACGAAAATGCGGATGCGGCCAGTCTCGACATTGGTGGCGCCTATGAAAAGTTCGATGGCTTCGCAGGCGCGCACCTTCTCGAAATCCACGAGATCGGCCACCAGCTCCTTCAGCGGATTCACATTGAGCGGGTTGAAATCGTAGGGGCTTGCCCACCGCGTCGCCATGTCGGCCCACATGGCGAGATAATTCTCCGCCGCCCAACCCGGCTTGAACGCGTTCAAAAACGCCATGAGCGGGGTGCGCCGGTAGGGATTGGCGCTGCCTTCGCGCGCCACGCGCTCCCAAAACGCGCGCAGCTTGGCGCGTGCGCCGGCGGCGGCGCCCTCATGAAAGCCATCGGCCAGCACAACCGCGCACATCGCCCCCGCCGATGAACCGGAAATAGCCTTTATCTCAATCCGCTCATCGGCCAGGAGGCGATCGAGGGCGCCCCACGTGTAGGCGCCTAACGCCCCCCCGCCCTGCAACGCGAGAGATATCGGCTTGCGCTTCACCTTCACTGCGCAGTCCAGCCGCCATCCACGTTGAGCGCCGCGCCGTTGAACTGATCCGCCGCGGGCGTGGTGAGAAAGACGGCGATGGCGGCTATGTCCTCCACTTTGACGAAGTCCTTTGTCGGTTGGGCGGCCAGCAGCACGTCGTTGATCACCTGCTCGCGCGTCATGTTGCGCGCCTTCATGGTGTCGGGGATCTGGTTTTCCACCAGCGGCGTGTGAACGTAGCCGGGCGAGATGGCGTTGCAACGCACATTGAAGGTCGCGCCTTCCAGGGCGACGGTTTTGGTGAGCCCGAGAATGCCGTGCTTGGCCGCCACATAGGCGGACTTGAACGGCGAAGCCACATGCGCGTGCGCGGAGGCGATGTTGATGATGCGCCCGTATTTGCGCGCCTTCATCCCGCGCATGGCGGCGCGAATGGTGTGAAACGCCGCCGACAGATTAAGCGCGATGATGGCGTTCCATTTTTCGACCGGAAAATCCTCGATCGGCGAAACGAACTGAATGCCGGCATTGTTGACCAGCACGTCGAGCCGGCCGAACGCGGCGATTGC
>JAEUMU010000141.1 GCA_016791325.1 Hyphomonadaceae bacterium | reverse complement strand
CGCCGCGGCGCTGCCCGAACAAGTGAATGTGCAGGCGATCGGTGAAATTGTAGCCGCGCGCGAGAATGGGGCCGATGAGGGCCGCATTGCGCGCGCTTAGCGCGGCGGGCTCCACGCCTTCGGCCATGATGTAGATGCGGCTGGCGGGGATGGCGTGCGCGGCGGCCAAAGCGGCCACAGCGTCGAGATCGGCTTCGGATTGCGCTACGAACTTGAAAGCGGCGCTTTCAAGCGCGGCGAAGGCGCTGAGCGCGGCGCGCTTGAGCGCCAGCTCTGCGGGGTTGCCGGAATGGGCGAGCTTCGGGGAGACGGCGAAATGATCGACGCGCGCCGCGAGCGCGGCGGCGGGCGCGATTGAGCCGTTGGTTTCAATCTCGATGCGCCGGGACGCATCGTTCGCCTTCACCGTATCGATCAGTGCGGCCAGCGCCTCGCCTTGCAGCAGGGGTTCGCCGCCCGTGATGACGAGCCCTTCGCAAGGCAGCGCGGCGATGCGCTGGGCGGCTTCGGCGACAGGCAGCGCGATCATTTCGTGTGCGGGATCGTATTTTGCCGGGTTCTGGTGGACGAAGGGCGAGCCTTGCCAGTTCCAGGTATAGGCGGTGTCGCACCAGCGGCAGTGCAGGTTGCACCCGGAGAGGCGCACGAAGGTGCGTGTGCGGCCGGCGAAGGCGCCGTCGCCCGGGATCGAACGGAAGATCTCCGGCGCGCCGTCTTCGGTGCGGGCAAGGCGCAGCAGCATTGGCGTCAGGCCGGGCGCGGCAGCCGCAGCGTCGCGCGCAAACCGCCGAGCGGGCCCTGCGAGAGCGCGATGTCGCCGCCATGGCTGCGCGCCACGTCGCGCGCGATGGCGAGGCCAAGGCCCACGCCTTTCTGATTGCGAGAACGCGTTTCATCCAGGCGCGAGAATGGGCGGAAGGCTTCCTCGTAAAGCTCCTCGGGAATGCCGGGGCCGTTATCGTCAATGCTGACGGTGACGGCGTCGCTCTCGCCCTTGACGCTGACGCGCACCTTTTCCCCGTGCGCGGCGGCGTTGTCGATCAGGTTGGCGAGGCAGCGCTTAAGCGCGCGCGGACGCCCCGGCGTTGGGCAAGGGCCTTGCGCCTCCACGGCGATGTCAACGCCGGCGCGGGCGCTATCGGCGGCCACCGCCTGACTCAGCGCGGCGAGATCGACCACGCCGGGCTTTTCTTCGGCGATGCCTTTGGCGAAGGCGAGGTACTCTTCCAGCGTTTCTTCCATTTCGGCGAGATCGCGCTTGGCGTCCTCGATTTCGGCCGTGGGCTCCATCAGCGCGAGTTGCAGCTTAAGGCGTGTCAGCGGGGTGCGCAGATCGTGGCTGACGCCGGCGAGAATCTGGGAGCGCTGGTCGATCAGGCGGCGCACACGCGCGCGCATATCGAAGAAGGCGTGAGTGGCGCCGCGCACCTCGCGCGCGCCGCGCACCCGGAACACGCCGCCTGAATCGTCGCCGCGCCCGAAGCGCTCCATCGCATCAGCCAGCTTTTCGATCGGGCGCACCTGGTTGCGGATGAACACGACTGAGACGACGCAGATCAGAAATGTGGCGCCCGTGATCCAGGCGACGAAGAGCGGCCCCGAGCGGGCGATCACGCGATCGCGGAAGGCGCGCACCTCCATCACGCCCGCCTGCACCGGCACGCGGATGATGACGAACTGGCCAGGGCAGGTTGAATCGTAGAACACCTCGCGCCCGATCGATTCCTCCAGCGGACGCCAGACATAGCGATCGAGCGGAAACCCGCCCGAGCGGCACCGCTGCGTCTCCAGCGGCGCCCCGGGCAGAAGCTCGACCTGCAGGCGCACGATGCGCGCGAGCCCCTCGATATCGGCCAGTGTTTCGGGCGAAGGGTTGCGCTCATAGAGATTGATCAGCAGCGCCACATCGGCGGCCACATTCTGGCTCATGCGCTTGGACGTGGCCTGCCAGTGGTCATCGAGGAAGATCAGCGTGATGATGATCTGCAGCAGGGCCGCGGGCACGAGAATAATAAGGATCGTGCGCCAGTAGAGCCCTTTGGGCGCGATGTTGCGCAGTCGCATTACGATCCCATGCTCAGCCGGCGGCGCCGGTCCAGATGCGCCGCCACAGCACGGACGGCGAGAGTTTGCGCTCCTGGGCCACGATAACCGCCGTGATCAGCACGAGAACCGCGAACGCCAGCACGGCGAGCTTGGTGGTGTAATCGGCGAGATCGGCCATGTTGCCGATGAGCGCAACCACGCATATGGCCAGAAGCGCCCGCTCCAGCAAGCGCCCGCGCGCAGCGTTCACCGCCGAAAGCGCGCCGGCCATGGCGACAAGGCCCGGGCCAAGCAGCCAGAAATCAGGCCCCATCAGCCGCGGAATGAGGATGACGCCGACACTGAGGCCCAAGAGCGCGCGCGATTCATCGTCAAGCGCCAGGCCCTCGGCGATGGCGAGCGCAGCTATCAGCATTAGCGCGGCGAACGCCACATAACCGATGGCGGCGGCGGTCGATGTGACCTCGCCGCCGAACAGTTCGACCCAGCCGAGGAACGCTTCGCCGGGGCGGTCGATATAGACGTAATAGGAAACCAGCTCGCGCCATTGTTCGGCCAGCGCCCCGCCATAGAGCGCAAACCAGACGGTGGGGCCAAGAGCGAGACCAAGCGTGGCCAGCCCGTAAGCGATGCGCCGCCACAGCGGCCAGCGCGCCAGTACGAACACGGCGCCGAACGTCACGAACAGCGGCTTGACGATCGCCGCAGCGGCGATGGCCAGCACCAGCAGCGAAGGCCGTTTGCGCAGCACCAAGGCGCAAAAGCCGATCAGTGCATGGATGACGACGGCGATGTTGCCCCAATAGACCGCGCTGCCGACGATAAAGGCCGCGAACCAGTTGCGCTGGGTGCGTGGCCCCCCGGCCTTTCGCCCAACCATGATCCAAATCAGAATGCCCACGCAGGCGATGAACAGCGCCGCATAGGCAAGGCGCATGTTCGCCTGCCCCATTACGCTGAGCGGCCATGTAAACAACTCCGCCAGGGCGGGGTGATAGACGTAGCCGCTGACGACGACGCCAGGGCATTCCAGGTTGCGCGAATAAAAGGGCAGGCCCGCGAGCATCTTTTCGGCCGCGCAGGCGATGGCGCCGTAATCGGCGAACCATTCCTTGTTTTTCGCGAGGCGGGAGACGATCCCGCTGAGCAGGGGCAGCCAGAACAGCGCGCCGATGGCGTACGTGCTCCATTTCGGCCGCGCGCGCGCCGGCGTTTCGGATTCTCCCACGTTTCGCTCTCCCCGCCTGCGGCGGCCGCAGCTTACGGGAACCTTCCCGGTTGCGGCAAGGCGCGCCCTGGCCTAAGCAGCGCGCTTTCCAGGGGACCATTTTGCCGGATCTGAGCATCGTCATCTGCACGCTGAATGAAGCGGGCGCCATTGGCGGCGTGATTGACGAAATCGGTGCGGCGTTCGCCGGCCGCAGCCATGAGATCATCGTCGTTGACGACGATTCCAAGGATGGCACGCATGATGTGGTGCGCCAGCGCGCGCGCGCGGGCGCCCCGGTGCGGCTGGTCGTGCGGCGCGGGCGGCGCGGGCTTTCCTCGGCGGCGATCGAAGGCTGGAACGCCGCGCGCGGCGCGCGCCTGGCGATTATGGACGGCGACGGCCAGCACGATCCGCGCACCTTGCGGGCGCTAGACGATGCGGTGGCGGAGGGGCGCGCCGATCTGGCGGTGATGTCGCGTTATCATGATGCGGCGCTGGAGGGTTTCGGACGCCGGCGCGCGGCGATGAGCCGGATGGCGACGTGGTTCACCAGCTTGGTGCTGCATAGCCCGCTGACCGATCCGATGAGCGGCATGTTCGTGATGCGGCGCGCGCTGTTTGAGGAGGCGCGCCCGAAGCTGACCGGCGTGGGCTTCAAGATCCTGGCCGATGTGGTGTCTTCGTTGCATACCCGGCCGCGCATTTTTGAAGCCAGCGCGCAATTGCGCACCCGCGTGGCCGGGGAATCCAAGCTCGATCTACGGGTGATTTTCGATCTTGCCGGATTGCTGACCGAGAAAGCGACGGGCGGTGTTATCCCGGCGCGGTTCGTGCCGTTCGCGCTGGTGGGTGCGACGGGCGTGTTGGTGCACGCGGTTTTCTTGACCATCGGCGTGAAGGCGCTGGCGCTGCCGTTCGCGCTGGCGCA
>JAEUMU010000137.1 GCA_016791325.1 Hyphomonadaceae bacterium | reverse complement strand
GTGCTGTTGAAGCTGGTGGGCATTCATCCCGTCGTCGTGCATGGCGGGGGTCCGCAAATCAGCCGCATGTTGGAAAAGGCCGGCGTGAAATCGCAATTCATCGACGGCCTGCGCGTCACCGATACGGACACGATGGAAGTGGCCGAGATGGTGCTTTCCGGCAGCGTGAACAAAGAGCTGGCGCACCTGATCACATCGGAGGGGCGCGAGGCGGATGTGCGCGGCGTGGGTCTTTCGGGCAAGGACGCGCGGCTGATCACGGTGGAGAAAGCGGTGCGGATCAAGAAGGATCCCGACAGCATGATCGAACAGGCGATCGATCTCGGCTTGGTGGGCGAGCCGACTGAGGTCGATCCGACGCTGGTGCAGGCGCTGATCAATGCGCCGGAAGATTACGTGCCGGTGATCGCCCCGATCGGCGTCGCCGCCGATGGCAAGACCTACAACATCAACGCCGACACCGCCGCAGGCGCAATGGCGGGCGCACTCGGCGCCAAGCGCTTTCTGTTGCTTTCCGACGTGCCGGGCGTGCTCGACAAGGACGGCAATCTGATCCGTGAGATGTCGGTGGCTGACGCCAAGAAGGCGATCGAAACGGGTGTCGCCACGGGGGGCATGATCCCCAAATTGCAAACCTGCATCGCCGCGTTGGAAAACGGCGTCGAAGCGGCCGTTATCCTGGATGGACGGCAAAACCACGTTCTGCTGATGGAGCTCTTCACCGAACATGGCGCCGGCACGCTCATTCATTAGGGCGGGCGCGGCCGTCGCGCTCGGCGCTGCGCTGTTGGCGTGGGCGCTCTTCGGCGCGCGCGCCGAAGCGCAGCAACAGCAACAAGCCCAGCCGCAAGGCTGGCAGGTGTGCAACGAAACCAGCTTCGTGCTGGAAGCCGCGACCGGCCGCCCGGACGGGCGCGCCATTCTGGTGCAGGGCTGGACGCGGCTGCGCCCGGGCGAATGCCGCACCGCCGTAGGTGCGCCGTTGGCGCGCGGCACGCACTATCTGTATGCGCGCACATCCTCCGCCCATCGCGGCGGTCGCCGGCAATGGAGCGGCGACGCCCGCTTGTGCGTGGACACCAACCAGCAATTCGCCATCGAAAACCCGCCCAATTGCGCCGCCAGCGGCTATGAAGAGCGCCGCTTCCGCCGCGTGCAAATCAACAAGCGCGATGGCTGGCGCACCAGCTTCTCGGAAGCCGCGCCATT
This sequence comes from Hyphomonadaceae bacterium, assembly GCA_016791325.1. Classification (GTDB taxonomy): domain Bacteria; phylum Pseudomonadota; class Alphaproteobacteria; order Caulobacterales; family Aquidulcibacteraceae; genus Vitreimonas. The sequence continues at coordinate 5,126 of JAEUMU010000137.1, read as the reverse complement.
GACGCTGGCGCGCGCACGCCAGCAAGGCATACAGCGCCTGCTGGAAGATGCGGGCTACGATATCGGCCTTGGCCGGCGCGGCGCCGATCCGCGCCGCATCGCCCAAGCCATCGCGCAATTCCGCGCCGCCGCGCGCCTGGCCCCTTCGGCGACGGAAGATCAATTGCTCGATGCGCTGGAAGTGGCCGCGCGCCGCCGCTCGGACCAAGTGGGGCTGACGCTATGCAACCGCACCCGCGGGAGGCTGTGGACGGCTGTGGCGCGCCGGCGCGGCGAAGGCTGGGAAAGCCGCGGCTGGTGGCCGCTCAATCCGGGCGGCTGCGTGCGCACCATCGACGAAGTGCTGATCCAGGACGCCTATTACGTCCACGCCGCGCTCGAGAGCGAGGCCGGCACGCGCTACTTGGCCGCGGGCGGCGAGCCGTTCTGCACAAGCCCCGCACGCTTCGCCATTCTGGGCCGCGATGATTGCGAGAGCCGCTATTATTCCACGGCGTTTTTCACGCGCATCTTGCCGCGCCAGCGCCCGGGCCTTGTGGTTGATTTCAACGAAGACGATTTCCTCGCCCCTGGCGTGGCGCCGCGCGCGGCGCCCGGCACAATCGCCCCCGACGCCCCAGCCGCGCGCGAAACGCGCCGCGGCTTCGCCCCGCAGGCCGCACCGGAAATCCCCGGCGAAGCGCCATGATCCGCGACTGGGTGTTCGATCTCGACAACACCCTCTATCCCGCGCCGACGCTTTACGATGAAATCGGCCAGCGCATGAACGCCTACATCGCCCGCACCCTGGCGGTGGATGAGATCCGCGCTCAGGAACTGCGTGAGCGCTATTTCCACCAGTATGGCGCGACAGTCTGCGGGCTGGTGGCGCATCACGGCGTCAACGCGCGCGATTTTCTCGCTTATGTGCATGACGCCGATCATTCCGTGCTGAGCCCCGATCCCGAACTGGATGCGCTGCTGGCGCGCTTGCCCGGGCGCAAGCTGGTGTTCACCAATGGCGGCGGCGGGCATGCGCAGCGCGTGCTCGAGACGCTTGGTTTGGCGCGCCATTTCGCCCATGTCTTCGATATCGAGGACGCTGGCCTTGCGCCCAAGCCGCAAAAGCAAGCCTATGAGCGCCTGATCGCGGCGCACGCGGTGGCGGCCGGCACGGCGATCCTGGTGGAAGATACGCTGAAGAATCTCGAACCCGCGCACGCGATGGGCTTCCGCACCGCCCTGGTCGGCGCCACCCACCCCGACCCGCACGTGGCCTATGTCGATCACTGGGCGCCGGATGTGAGCACGTTTCTGCGCCGCTGGCTCGACGCGCAAGGTTGAAACCCCGCCGCGATGCCCGTATGGCCGATGCCATGAGCAACGCCGATCTCGCCGCCCAAATCGAAGCCGCCTGGGAACGCCGCGATTCCCTCTCTCCGCAAAGCAAAGGCGCCGACGTCGAAGCCATCGAAGCGGCGCTCGATCTGCTCGATAGCGGCCAGGCGCGCGTGGCCTCGCGCGGCGGGGACGGCGCCTGGACAACCCATCAATGGCTGAAGAAGGCGGTGCTGCTTTCCTTCCGCACCACCGCCAACCAACTGATCGGCGCCGGCGGCGGCGATCCCTCGCCCGGCCCCTACTGGGACAAAGTTCACTCCAAGTTCTTGGGCTGGGGTGAAGCGTCGTTTCAGAGTGCGGGCTTTCGCGCTGTGCCAGGCGCTGTGGCGCGGCGCGGCGCCTTCATCGCCAAGAACGTGGTGCTGATGCCGAGCTTCGTGAACATTGGCGCTTATGTCGACGAAGGCACGATGGTGGATACGTGGGCGACGGTTGGGTCATGCGCGCAAATCGGCAAGAATGTGCACATTTCCGGCGGCGCCGGCATTGGCGGCGTGCTGGAGCCGCTGCAGGCCAATCCCACCATCATCGAGGACAATTGCTTCATCGGCGCGCGTTCTGAAGTGGCCGAAGGCGTGATCGTGCGCGAAGGGGCGGTGCTGGCGATGGGCACGTTCATCAGCCAATCGACCAAGATCGTTGACCGCGCCAGCGGCGAGATCACGCGCGGGGAAGTGCCGGCGTATGCGGTGGTGGTGCCGGGCTCGCTGCCCGATCCCAAGGGCGGGCCGAGCTTGGCATGCGCTGTGATCGTCAAGCGCGTGGATGCGCAGACGCGCTCGAAAACTGGCGTGAACGAATTGCTGCGCGACTGACGGACGCGAAAACGGCGGCGCATGAGGGCGCCGCCGTCCTGCTTTTCCATGCTGAACGCTCAGCGCCCGGCGCGGATTTCCACGGTGATGGTGGAGCCATCGGCGGCGGTTTGCGTCCAGGTTTCACCGACGCCGCGTTGGGCTTGATACGGCGTGCAGGCGCGCTGGCCGCCGGCGGGCGTCAAGCAGATCTGATCGCCGGTGATTTCATAAGCGCCGGTGACGTGGCCGTTGGCCGAGTGCGCCTGGAAGGTGCCGTCTTCATTGAAATGGTAGTTCACTGACGCGCCATTGGGATAGGTGATGACGACCGTGTTGTTAGCGGCGGCGCCAATCGTATCGGCGAACGCGGCGCCCGACATGCAGGCCGCGGCGAGTGCGGCGAACATTACCTTCCTCATTCTGCTGTTCCTCCCTTGCGAATTCAGGCGGGCTTGGCGATGGCGACCGGCCTTGCATAAGAAAGCCGCCGCCACAGCCATTCGAGCGGCCCCATCTGGAAACGCGCCAACCACAATGGCGACCAGATGAGCTGCAGCGCCCACACGCCCGCCACAATGCCCCAAAGCTGCGCCCGGTCAACCTCGCCCCAAAGGCCAAGGCCGCGCCCGCCATAGAAGATGCTGGTCATGATCAGCGATTGCGCGATGTAGTTGGAGAAGGCCATGCGCCCCACCGCGGCGAGCGGCTCTGTCAGCACGCGCGCCCCGGCCTTGACCAGCAACACGAACAAGCTCGCGTAGCCGATAGAGACAAAGATCGAAACGGCGCCGTTCGCCAAGCTGCCGCGCGTCATTAGATGCATCAGATCGAAGCGCGCCTCCCAATTGAGCCACGCTTGATAGCCGACAAGCGCCAGCGCCGCCGCGCCCAGCACAAGCATTACGCCGTAAAGCCAAGTGGGGGCATTGCCGCTCAAGAAGCCCCACTTGAACAGCGCCATGCCGATCATCATCACACCGGCCGTGCGGATCACCAGCCCGAATAGGGTGTTGCCTATGATCGAGAGCCACGTGCTGACATTTTCCTGCAAGCCGGAAACAAAACCGCCCTGATAAGCCTCGCGCATGCGGGCGAATTCTTCGGGCGGCACGGCGAAGATGGCGGCCAGTTGCTCACGCAGAAGCGCCTGCTGGTCGGGCGGGATCACATCATAGAACAGCCCCAGCGCGTGCTGCAGCAGCAGCGAAAGCAAATAGAGCAAAACGCCCACGATCATCAGCGTGGCCGGCTTCCAGGAGCGCGCGAAGAGAACCAAAAAGCCGGTGAGCGCGTAGGTGACGAGAATATCGCCGTACCAGATCAGGAGCGCGTGGATGAGGCCGAAGATGAGCAACCAAAACAGCCGCCGGCGCAGCACCGCGCCGCGCGCCTTATCGCTGCGCTCGCCGCCAACCAGATAAATGCTGGCGCCAAACAGCAAAGAGAACAGAGTGATGCATTTGAACTCGAAGAAGACATGCATCACCAGCCAGGTCCAAAGCGTCGATCCATCCACGGCGAGAGGCGCCACCGTGGGATCAATGCCGGTTTGCCAGGGCGCGGCGAAGTAGGCGGCGTTGACGGCCAGTATCCCGAGCAGCGCGAACCCACGCATGACATCGAGGCTCTTGATACGGCTGGCCTCCTGCACCGGCGCGACCTCGCTCATGGCGTTTCTCCCCACTTTCACGCCGGCCAAGCTTGGCCTAAGCATCGTCCCAACATGGATCCCCGCCCTTTTACCGACCCCCTGCCTCTCGCCCAAGCCCTGATGCGACGGGCGTCGGTAACGCCCGTTGAAGCGGGCGTGCTCGATTTGGCGCAGGGCGAGCTTGAAGCGTTGGGCTTCCGCGTGCGGCGCTACAAATTCGGCGCGGTTGACAACCTCTATGCGCGTTTCGGCGAGAGCGCGCCGAATTTCTGTTTCGCCGGCCACCTGGACGTGGTTCCGCCCGGGGAAGGCTGGACCAGCGATCCGTTTGCGCCAGAGGTGCGCGGCGGGATGCTCTACGGGCGCGGCGCGGCAGACATGAAAACCGCGATCGCCGCGATGATCACGGCGAGCAAGGATTTCATCGCCGAAGGCGCGCCGCGCGGCTCAATCTCGTTTCTGCTGACGTGCGACGAAGAAGGCCCCGCTGTCGACGGCACCAAGCGCGTGTTGGAAGCGCTCAAGGCAGAGGGCGAACGCATTGATCATTGCCTCGTTGGCGAGCCCACAAGCGAAGATAAGGTTGGCGATACGATCAAGAACGGGCGGCGCGGCAGCCTCAACGTCGTGCTCACCATGGAAGGCAAGCAAGGCCACGTCGCCTATCCGCACCGCGCGGTGAATCCGGTGACGCCGCTGATCGAAGCGTTGGCGGCGCTGCAGGCGCGCGAGCTGGACCACGGCGCGCCGGGCTTCGACGCGTCAAACCTGGAAGTGACCAGCGTGGATGTCGGCAACGCCGCTCATAACGTGATCCCTCAACGCGCAACGGCGAAGCTGAACATCCGCTTCAACACCCATCATAGCGCCGAAAAGCTAGTGGAATGGATCGAGCAGATCACCGCGCAAGCGGCCGCGCGCGCTGGCGCCAAGGCCAGCTTGAACGTGACGTCGCGAAGCGTTGCATTCTACACAGAACCGGGCGCCTTCACCGATCTCTTGATCGCCGCCGTCAGCGAAAGCTTCGGCCATACGCCCGTGCTGGCGACGACGGGGGGCACATCCGATGCGCGCTTCATCAAGGATGTGTGCCCGGTGGCGGAACTGGGCCTGCGCAACGAAACCGCGCACATGGTCGATGAGCATGTCGCGGTTGAGGATGTGCGCACGCTGGCGCGCTGCTACCAGGCCGTGCTGCGGCGCTATTTCGGATAATCGACGCGCGTGAGGTAAAGCCCCTCCGCCGGCGCGACGGGGCCACAGCGGGCGCGATCCTTGGCGGCGAGCGCGGCGGCGAC
>JAEUMU010000126.1 GCA_016791325.1 Hyphomonadaceae bacterium | reverse complement strand
GTGCCGCGCGCCTTGGAAGAGGCGCAGGGGGCCGGAATTCAAGTGATCATGATCACCGGCGATCATCCCGCAACCGCGCTGGCGATTGCGCGCGCCGCTGGCATTGAGGCGGGGGCGGGCGTTACGACGGGCGCTGCGCTGGCTGAACTGCCGTTCCCCACTCTGCGCCAACACATGAATCACGGGCGGATATTTGCGCGCATCGCGCCCGACCAAAAGCTGCTGATCGTCGAGGCGCTGAGGGCCAATGGCGAAGTCGTGGCGATGACCGGCGATGGGGTCAATGATGCGCCAGCTCTTGAAGCAGCGCACGTCGGCATAGCGATGGGCCGAAAGGGTACGGATGTGGCGCGGGAGGCCGCCGACCTTGTGCTGCTCGATGACGGATTTGCTTCCATCGTCGGCGGCGTGCGCATGGGTCGGCGGATTTTCGCCAATCTGCGTAAGGCGCTGATCTACGTCACCGCAATTCATGTGCCGATTGCCGGCCTGGCGCTGCTGCCTATTCTGTTCGGCTTGCCGCAGCTGCTGTTTCCGATGCATGTGATGCTGCTGGAGCTGGCGATCGATCCGATGTGCGCGATCGCCTTTGAGGGCGAGCGCAGCAGCCGGGACGCCATGAAGCGCCCGCCGCGCCAACGGGATGAAGCTTTGTTTGGAGCGCGGCAATTGGCGAGTGCTGCGCTGCAGGGGGGCGTCATTCTTGCGGGCGTGCTGGCGCTCTATGTGTACGCCCTTGCGCAGCTCAGCGCGGAGCAGGCGCGCGGCGCGGCGTTCATTGCGCTGGTGGCGGCCAATTTGACGCTGGCGCTGGTGGATGCTGCAGGCCAGGAGGGGCGCCTCCTTGACGGCGCGCGGCGGGTTTATTGGATCATTGCTGGGGCGCTGACAGTGGTTCTGGTGATGGTGTTCGCGAGCCCCTGGCTGGCGGCGATCTTCCATATGGCCGCGCCGAATTCTGAGTATCTCCTGATGGCGCTGAGCCTCGGCGTCGTCAGCGGCGCGTGGCGCTGGCCGATGCAGCGTCTGGGCCTAATTGGGGCGCGCGCATGAGCGGCGCGCCGGCTGTGGCGAGCAATGGAGCGGGCGGGGGGAATCGAACCCCCGACATTCAGCTTGGGAAGCTGACGTTCTACCTCTGAACTACGCCCGCGAACGCGTTGTGAGATAGCGGAATGTGCGCGGGGCGCAAGGCCGGGGGCGCAGGTTTTGCTCAATTGGCGTGGCGGCGCTTGCCGCCGGCGCGCGCAGTTGTGATGGCCCCCGGCGTGCGCAGGCACTAGACTTGGCCACAACAGGAGCTTTGCCCATGGCCGAACTATCCCAGCCGAAACTGCGCGCGTTTACCGATGCGATCTGGCGCGACGAGATTGTTCCGACCTTGATCGAGTATATCGCCATTCCCAACAAGTCACCGGCGTTCGAACCGGACTGGGCGAAGCTTGGCCATATGGACGAGGCGGTGAACTTGTTCGTGGCGTGGGCGGAGGCGCGGCTTGGCGAGTTGCCGGGGGCGACGCTTTCAGTGGAGCGGTTGCCGGGGCGCACGCCGCTGATCGTGATCGATGTGCCGGGCGCCAAGAACGACGAAACCGTGCTGCTCTACGGGCATCTCGACAAGCAGCCGGAGATGACGGGGTGGGCGGAAGGCAAAGGGCCATGGACGCCCGTACTGGAGGGCGACAAGCTCTACGGGCGCGGCGGCGCCGATGATGGCTACGCCATGTTCGGGGCAATGGCGGCGCTGATGGCGTTGCAGCAACAGGGGACGCCGCATGCACGGGCCGTGATCATGATTGAGGCCAGCGAGGAAAGCGGCTCACCTGATTTGCCGTACTATGTGGACGCACTGGCCGATCGCATCGGCGACGTTTCGCTGGTGGTGTGCCTCGATAGCGGCTGTGGCGATTATGAGCGGCTGTGGCTGACGACATCGCTGCGCGGGCTGGTGGGCGGCACGCTGCGCGTGGACGTGCTGGCGGAGGGCGTGCATTCCGGCGATGCATCCGGAGTGGCGCCTTCGAGCTTTCGCATCCTGCGCCAATTGCTGGCGCGGCTGGAAAATGTCGAAACCGGCGAGGTGGTCGTGGAGACGCTGAAAGCGCAAATCCCGCCGGAGCGCGTGGCCCAAGCGAGGGTGGCCGCGCAGGCGCTGGGCGATCAAGTTTACGCCAAGTTCCCATTTGTGGCCGGGATGAAACCGGCCAGCGGGGATTTGGTGGAGCTGGTGTTGAACCGCACCTGGCGGCCGGCGCTTTCCGTGACCGGATTTGCGGGGGCGCCGGCGCCGGGCGCGGCGGGCAATGTGCTGCGCCCGTTCACGGAGGCGAAGCTCTCCATGCGCCTGCCGCCGACGGTGGATGCGGTGGCGGCGTCGAAGCGGCTGAAGGAAATTCTTGAGGCTGATCCTCCATACGGCGCGCGGGTTTCGTTTTCCTATGAGGAGCCGGGCTCTGGCTGGAACGCGCCCAAGACTGCGCCATGGCTGGAAGCCGCAATCGAGGACGCGTCCCATGCGGCGTTCGGCAAGCCGGCGGCGATGATGGGGGAAGGCGGCTCGATCCCGTTCATGGGCATGCTGGGCGAGAAATTTCCGAAGGCGCAATTCGTAGTGACGGGCGTACTTGGTCCGCACTCGAACGCGCACGGGCCGAACGAGTATCTGCACATCCCAACGGGCAGACGGGTGACTGAGTGCGTCGCGCGTGTGCTGGCCGCGCACGCCGCGCGCGCTTAGCCGGCGGCCTTGTTGGCGTCTCGCTGGGGAGCGGCAGCTGCTGCTTGCGGCAGGCGTGCATAGCGCATCACCGTGGCCGCCAGCGTATCGCGATCGACCGGCTTGACCATATGTTCGGCGGCGCCGAGCGAGAGCGCGTGACCGCGATCTTCGTTCACAGACAACACGACAACGGGAATGTCTTGCGTCTTGGGATCGTGCTTCAGGCTCTGCAGCACCCGCCAGCCGGAGCGATCCGGCAGAAAGATGTCGAGCAGAATGAGCGCCGGCTTCTTGGTGCGCGCCAGCGTCAGGCCCGCATCCCCGCCGCCGACGCCCTGCACGGAAAAGCCAGCGCGCGTGAGCGCGCGGGCCGCGAGTTCGCGCGCATCGGGCTCATCTTCAATGACGAGAATGAGCGGCGCGCTTTCCGCGCCCTGCACATCGTCGATTTCCGCGGCCGCGCCCAGGGCGGCGGAGGCGTCGGCATAATTAACGGGCACGTGCAGCGTGAAGACGGAGCCCACGCCTTGCTTGCTTTCCACACGAACATCCCCGCCCAGCAATTGCGTTAGGCGCCGGGTGATGGTGAGGCCGAGGCCGGTGCCGCCATATTGCTGCGTGATGCTGGGATCAGCCTGAACGAACGGCTGGAACAGGCGCGCGAGGTGTTCCGGCGCCATGCCGATGCCGGTATCGCGCACCCGGATGAAAAGCTGGCCTACGCCGTGATGCTTGCGCACGTCGATGCTGACGTCGATGGCGCCGTCGCGCGTGAACTTGCAGGCGTTTGACAGCAAGTTGAGCACGCACTGGCGCAGCTTCATGGCGTCTGTGTTGGCGCTTGCGTTGGCGACCTCACAGCTGAGCGTGAGCGTGTTTCGGTTCTGCTCGGCCAAGGGGCGAACCGTCTCGATCAGCTCCTCCAGCATTTCTTCCGGATCGAAAGCGGCGGGCGCGACATCCATACGCCCTGCTTCAATCTTGGAGAGATCCAAAATCTCGTTGAGCAGGCTAAGCAGATGCTTGGCGGCGGTGAGGATGCGGTTGAGATCCTGCACCGTAGAGGCATCGCCAGAATCCTCGGCGTCCTCCTGCAGCATTTCGGCGTAGCCGATGATGGCGTTGAGTGGTGTGCGCAGTTCGTGGCTCATGTTGGCCAGGAATTGCGACTTGGCGAGATTGGCGCTTTCAGCGGCGTGGCGCGCGCGGGCGAGCTGATCGACGGCGCGTTCAGCCTCTTCTTCGCGCGTGGCGAAGGCGCGCAAGGCCTCCGGCAGAGCGGGGGGCAGCGCGGCGGCATCGAAAAACACGGCGGAGAGCTCGTTGCCGAGAGTTTTCAGCAATTGCGCCTGGGCGGCGACAGCTTGGGCGAGCGCTTCGGCGGTCGCATCCTGCGCGGGAGCGGCGGGCTCAGTGCTGGCTATATCGCTGACGCAAGTGATGCGCGTGGGCGCGCCATCGGCGCTGGTGCGCACGAAGCCTTGGTGGCGAATGCGGTCGCCGCCGCCATCGATTGCGTGCTCGATGGCGATGCGGCGCACGGCGCAGCGGTCAGCGGTGAAGGCGGCGCGCACCAGTGGGCGATCGGCCGGCGCAGCGATCAAGCCTTCCGCCACATCGGCGAACGTGACCGGACGCCCGAGCAGCGCGGAAAGGCGCGCGGCGCCGATGAGGCGCTTTTCGGTAAAATCTATCTCCCACGCCGCAGCTCTCTCGTTCGGCAGCGTCATGTTGAGTTGGCGCACCCATTCGGCGTCCTGCGCACGAGCGCGGTGTTCGGCGTGGCTGCGATGCAGCACGGCGGCGAA
>JAEUMU010000114.1 GCA_016791325.1 Hyphomonadaceae bacterium | reverse complement strand
TCTCATCGAACGCCGATCAGCACGCCATGCCGGTTTGGCGCTGCATGCCGGTGAGGAACGTGCGCAGCGCTTCAGCCAGTTCGCAAGCAGCGGCATGCGCCTCGGCGCGCTCACGCGCCGGCAGAGAATCCAACAATTCGCGACAGACGTCGGTGTGCTCCACGTCTGCAGTTTCATGCACTTCGAAAAACTTGAGCGGGCGGGCCTCGCTCACATCGTAGCGCTCCACCAAGCCTTTGATCTTGGTCTTGGCGATCGCGGGCAACTGGCTCTCATAGGCATAGAGAGCGCCTAGCCCCGACGCATACGACCCACGCGACAGACGGCGAAACGTATCGATCAAGTTCTTCGTTTCCGGATTCAGCGCCACCGCGCGAACCTCGCTCTCATTCGCGCCCAAACCCGCCGCGAAATCCAACCAGAGCGAGGCGTGATCATCGCGCTCGCCGCCGACACCTTCTTCTTCGGCAAGGTTCTCCGCCAGCAAGCGCCGCCCTTGCGCGCTCGGGCAGTTCGCATGCACCGCGCTGACGATGCGGGGAAACGCTTCAACATGGTGGAAATATTGTTTGGCGTAAGCCTGGAGCGCGTCGCGCGACAACGTTCCTGCTTCCCACGCCCGATAGAATGGATGCGCAAGCATCGATCGCGCCTCGATCGCCGCATCGATCGCCGCCGAGGTGCAGACATAGCCGGCAAACGCGTCAGTCATCATATCCCGCCCAAAGACCGTCCTGCCGACAATAGCGGCTTTTCCGCCGCCTGAAAGCTCCCTCAGAGGCGCTTGCCTGGCGCATCCTGCTCCGCCGCCTTTTTGACCTTCTTAAGCTTGCGCAAGGCGTTCTCGCGCTTGAGCCGTGAAATGTGATCAATGAAAAGCACGCCTTCGAGGTGATCCATTTCGTGCTGGATGCACACCGCATACAGGCCTTCGGCCTCCTCCTCGATCGTCTTGCCCTCATAGTTCATGTAGCGGACGCGGACCCGGGCCGGACGCTGAACTTCCTCGTAGAACTCCGGCACGGAGAGGCAGCCCTCTTCGTAGGGTGCGGTCTCCTCGGATTTCCACAGTATCTCTGGATTGACGAAATAGCGCGGTTGCTTGTCTTCGCCCTCGCGCGCCAAATCCATCACGATGATGCGCACGGGCTCGCCGATCTGGATCGCCGCCAGACCGATGCCCGGCGCGTCGTACATCGTCTCCAGCATATCGCTCATCAGGGCGCGATGGGCGTCCGTCACCGGCCCTTCAACAGGCGCCGATTTCTGCTTCAACCGCGCGTCGGGCGCGACCAGGATGGGGCGAATGGCCATGGGACATGCAGGTATGCAGGGGCGCCGCGCCCGTCAAGCGCCCGGCGGCCGCCGCAAATTCCAATTTCCCGCGATTTGCAACGGGTTGCGAGCAAACCTCCGGTTCATTAATGCGCGCCAATGACCGCGCTACAGCTCTACCGCTTGTCCGGCCTCGCCGCTCTCTTGGGCGGGCTGCTGCGGATGGCCTCGGCGCTGGCCCTGCCGCTCGATCAAATCGCGCTTGAAGCGCTCTGGAGCGGGATCGACGTCCTGCTGACCCTTGGGCTGATCGGGATCTACCTCGTCCGCGCCGCGAAGCTGGGGCTGCTTGGGCTGAACGCCTTTGTCCTGGCCATCGCCTCGCTTTCTTTCATTGGCGGGCCGGACGCCGATGTTTTCGGTTTCTCCACCTACGAACAAGGGGCCGCGGCGCTGGCGATATCGATGGTCGGGCTCGCTCTGGCCTGGGTGCGCGCGAATGAGCGCCCGCTGCTGGCGCCGTTCGCCTGGTTTGCGAGCGTCATCGCCGTTGGCGTGTTTGCGGCCCTGCCGGAGCCAATGCCCAGTTTTGGCTTTCCCGCCGCCGGCGTTTTGTTCGGCGTGGGTTTCGCAGCCGCGGGTTGGGACTTGTTGCGGCGCCAGGGTTGAAGCCAGCGCCGCGAACGGCGATATGAAACGCGCAGGCAGGCGGCGGACGGCCGCCCCGCCAACCCGGTCAGGTCCGGAAGGAAGCAGCCGTAACGGGTTGCGTACGGGTCGCCGTCCTGTCTGCACCTCCCGCGACGAGAGGTTCGATCGGCGCCACCAACGTGAACGTCGATCCTTTGCCAAACTCGCTGACCACCGTCACATCGCCCCCCATCAGCTGCGCGAAGCGCCGGCTGATGGAAAGCCCAAGCCCCGTGCCCGCATAAGCCTTCGTCATGGACGCATCGGCTTGAACGAACGGCTGGAACAGACGCGCCAGATCATCG
>JAEUMU010000097.1 GCA_016791325.1 Hyphomonadaceae bacterium | reverse complement strand
CTGGCGAAGCAACCGTGCACGGCATTCTTGGCGGTGTGTGCAGCGTTGAGGAACTTCGGATTCCGGCGCGCAATTTCTACGGCATGGGCCTGCGTCTGCTGGATGTCGGCAATCGTGTTTGGTCGGATCATTGGGTTAATGCGCGTTCCGGCGTGATCACGACGCCGGGCCAACTCGGTAGTTTCGAGAACGGTGTGGGCATCTTCGTGACGGAAGAGACGGTCGATGGCGTCGCGATGAAATATGTCGGCGTCTGGGACAATATCACAGCGCGCTCCTGCCGCTGGCGGCAGGCGTCATCACGCGATAGCGGCGAGACATGGGATCAGAACTGGATCATGGAATGGTCACGCGTGTGAGCGCGGATCGCGTCGCGAACTGATGTTTGATCAGGTCAACGTGTTACGCCGCGCGAAGGCGCGCCAAGCAAGGATTGCGGCCAGAAGCAGGGCTGTTCCGGCGGCGAACCACGCGGCTTCTGGCCGGTGATCGCGCTCGGCGACGAATACCGCAATGAGGCCCCAGATAAGCGGTACTGGATATGCCAGCGCACCGCCGCGCAGGAACACAATTAGCGCCGCGACGGCTGCAACAGCGATTGCGCCGATGGCCCACAACGTTGCGTTCTCATCGCGTATGACTCCTTCGGCCGTGAGAACCGTGAGGGCGTTCAAGCTCGTGGCGATGGTGAGCCAGCCTGCCAGCAGCGCTAGCGGGGTCACGATCAGGATAACGTCGCGCTGACGCGCTGGTCGCGCCGGAGACGCCAGCGGGATCAGAAGCACGAGCGCGGCGAGCGCGATCAGCAGGACCGTCGCCCAACGCCAATCGGCCCCTGCCGCCACGAGCCAAGCGCCGATTGCCAGCATAGAGATGATCGAGGGCAACGCGAACCGCTTCCATAAGGCGGCATCCGCCCAGCCCGGGGCGAGCTGATACACGCCATAGATGAGAAGGCCTGCGTAGATCACGCCCCATATCGCAAACGCGTAGGAGGCCGCCTGAAGCGTGCTTGCGCCGGAGTTGGCGAACTCCGCCGGCGTCAGGCCAAGTGCGCCTGTGGCCTGCAAGAAGGAGGCGCCGACCGCGACGATGGCGGCCAACAGCACGCAGATGCGCAGAAAGATGGACGCGCGCATGTTCAACTCCGCAGCTCGATCAGTGCGCCGCTGGCGCTCCAGCCTGCCTTTCGATCTGCAGAGTCACCGAGCCGACGCGCAGGCCGTACCATCCGACAGACGCCGCATTACCCACGCCTTCCGCATTCAAGTAAAGGATGTCACGGAACCGCACGACACGCCCGCGTCCATTCTGGGCGGGCAATCGCACATCGTATTCGAGCCGGAAATAGTCGCCGTCCTGTCGCCCGACTGCTGTGCCGATTACGTCTTCGCGCGTGCCCTCAAACAGACCTGGGCTGACGCGGCGCAGCCGCCACGTTTTGACATCGCGCTCGCCATCATCGAACTCGAAATGCTCGGTCAGAACGAAAATATCGCCCTCCATCACGCCCTCAAGGCGCGCTGTGAAGGGGCGCCTGACGCCGGTGATCGCGCGAAATTCGCCACGCGCGACGGCAGGGCCCGCCAGGTCACGTTCGAGCACGAACGGCTGGGCAAGCGCATCGCGTGGTGCGGAGGGCGCGGTGGCGCAAGCGGAAGCGAGAAGCGCAATGGCGCCGGCCACGACAATCTGCCTTACGCGCATGAACTGATCCCTTCAACTGAATGGTTTAGGCGCCGCCTCTGAGGCGCTCGCTAAACGCGCGGTCGCCGCCGCGCGCATCAAGCCAAATGCCGAAGAAGGAGCGGCTGAACCCCGGCCAAGTGATCTCGCAAGTTCGGCGCCCATTGAGGTAGAAGCGCGCGCTATCTGCGCCGGTGCTGACGCCGGTAAACCGATCGCCAGCGCGCACGTCCGAAAAGCACGTGCGCAAGCGCTCTGAGAGCGCTTCGCGCGATGTGATTTGGGCGCGCTCCGCCATGCCGCTTAAAGACCGCGATATCAGCGCATCACGATCGAAATCGCGGCGGTAGGTCAAGGAGAGTGCGAACGCGGCGTCCCAGCTGAAGCGCTGCTGGTCCGACCAGAGCTCGGCATCAAATACCGGCACGGTCAGAAACCTATACGCGGAAGCGCCAAGCATGCGCGCCGAGCCCAGTTCCGAGGCGATCTCTGGGTGGCGTGCGTAAGCGGATGTCGCATGGAAGACCGCAAGAACCAGGAGGATCACCGCAGCGACGGGCGGCCTGCGGTGGATGGCCTTGGCCCTGGCAGTGACCGCGGGCGCAGAAGATCGCAAATAGTCCATGGCGCGGGATACGAGCGGTGGGGGCCTTTGGATTAGTGCAGCCCGGCCAGTTGCGAAGAGTTGACGAGCTAGCCGGTGAACGCAGTCTGCGCCCGATCTGGCCTTGTTCCACGCCACGCAGCGCCGGCCTATCTGGCGGCGTTCACTTGTTATTCTGCCTTGAGCACCCCATGTTACTTACGCGGTTTCTGCGCAAGGTGCGCCTATCCGCTCCAATCAAGAGGGATGTTTATGGCGCAACCAAAATTCAGCGCGGGGCAACGTGTGTCTGTTGTGCGCTCCGGCGCCTTTTCGGCGCCGCCGGGCGCCTATCGCGTCGTCCAACCGCTGCCGCACGAGCGCGGCGCGCAGCAGTACCGCGTGAGAAACGACGCTGAGGCCTATGATCGGATTCTTGACGAAGCCCGGCTTGAGGCGGTGTTGCATGAATAATTATCGGCATTCGCCAGCAGGCCCCGCGCAGGCCCCGCGCGCCATCGCAAAAACGCTCAAATACAAGCTCGATCAGGAGTATTTGCTCAGGCGCTTGGCGAGCGCGCTGGTGCTGCAATGGGATGAATTGCCGGACAATCTTCAGGATCTCATCATCGACCAAGCCGTTTTAGTCGAAGATAGAGAGGCGGGGGCGGTCGAGGCGCGCGATATCGAGAACTTCGTTCGCGGCGCCAAGGTTTCTGCGCTGGGCAAGCCGGCGCCCCGTACAGATTAGACTGCGCTTTAGCTCGACATTGCAGGCTTGAGCTGCTAGGAAGCGCTTATTCGATCCTCGTCGCGTCACGCTCTGATCCCTCGCTGTCGCGCCGGACTTTTGCTGTTTCCCTCGAAATCGAGCCTCACGTGGAAGGTCCGCGTGGGGAACATCCGTTTGGAGGCAGCTCATGACTGTCGGTACTGTTAAGTTTTTCAACACTGCCAAGGGCTTTGGCTTCATCACCCCCGAGCAGGGCGGCAAAGACGTTTTCGTTCATATCTCGGCTGTTGAGCGCGCGGGTCTTCGCGGCTTGGTCGATGGACAGAAGATCGGCTTTGAACTTGAGCGCGATCGCCAGGGTCGCGATTCCGCGACTAACCTCCAAGCCGTCTAAGTGATGGCGATTGATCAGCGCCTACCTGATCTTTCCGACGGCGAACTGGAAAGTCTCCACGCGAACGCTGTTCGCTTGGCGCAATCCGGCGCACCACAGCAGCGGCGGCAAGCTGAAGAGCTTCTGCCGCTGATTGGCGCCGTGATCGAAGAACGCCGTCACGTGCGCGCTGCGGAGGCTCTCCAAGCCCGCCGCAGCGCCACGCAGCGTTCCGCAGTCGCGAAGCGCGCCAAAGACGGCCTAGACCTCGATTGAAATCTGACGGGCGCCGCTTAAGCTTGACTGGTCAATTGGTCAGCGAGGGGTGTCGCCATGCGCAAAATTCGGATCGCAGGAGCGTTTTTGGCGCTAAGTGTGGTGGGAAGCGCCGCATCCTTCGCGCCGGCGGGTGCTGTGGCGTTGCTGGAGGCGCAGATTTTCTCGGCCCTCTGCGGTGACGGGCGGACCGGCATGCTGCAGCGCGCGAGCTTGGCGCGTATGCTTGCAGGCGCGGAAGCCTACGCGCAAGGCTTGCCAGCAGCCGCTGATGCGCCGCCGCCGCTTATTCCAGGGCTGGGCGATGCGCA
>JAEUMU010000091.1 GCA_016791325.1 Hyphomonadaceae bacterium | reverse complement strand
CCGACGGAAAGGCCGAGGAAGCGATAAATCTGGCCCATCCACTCGCTGTCGCGCTTGGCGAGATAATCGTTCACCGTGATGACGTGAACGCCGCGGCTTTCGAGCGCGTTGAGGTAAACGTGGGCGGTGGCCACCCGCGTCTTGCCTTCGCCGGTGCGCATTTCGGCGATCTTGCCTTGATGCAGGAACATGCCGCCCATGAGCTGCACGTCATAGTGGCGCTGGCCGAGGGTGCGCTTGGCGGCTTCGCGCACGGTGGCGAAAGCTTCCGGCAGGATGTCGTCGATCTTGGCGCCGCGGGCCAGTTTATGGCGATACTCGCTGGTCTTGTTGCGCAGGGCTTCGTCGGACAAGGCCTCGAACGTGGGCTCAAGCGCGTTGATGCGCTGAATCGTCGGCCGCAGCCCCTTCACCTTGCGTTCGTTAACGGAGCCGAAAATCTGCTTGGCGAGGTTGAGCATGGGCGCGATCTTAATCCGATTGCGCCGACTTTACAGGGCGCGCAATAATCCACTTGAGAGCGTTGTGATTGTTGTCTTTTTTAAGGCTCTCCAGGCCGCGCCCGTGTGCGAAATGACCCTCGACACGCACGCGTGCGAGACTTAAGAGCGGCCCTGGGCGGTGTCAATGCGGCCTCCTGGGCGACGCCGGGGGCGCGCGTCTTGCACTCGCTTCACGTTCAGAGAGCAGAACGCATGGCTTTGCCGAAGCGCACCCCTTTCCAGATCTTCTCCGCACTGGCGCTCGCCGCCTTGGTGGCAAGCTGTGGCCTCGGGCGAGATTCCGGCGGCGATGGACGCACGATCACTGACCCGATCGTGGCCGCGACTGTTAACGGCAGACCGATCTATATCGAGGACGTGCGCGCGCATGCCGTCGCGCGCGGGCTGCTTCGGGAGGGCGAAGATCTTAACGCCAATTCCGACGCCTTCTATTTCGCGCTGGATGAGCTGATCCAGTTCCGTTTGTTTGCGATGGAAGCCGAAGCGCGGGGGCTCGACCGCGATCCGCATGTGCGCCGGCAACTGGAAATCGCACGCGAGCGCGTGCTGGCGGCGGCGATCTACGAGGAAATCGACCAGCGTGCGACAGATCAGGCCGCCATCGAGCGGCTTTACCGCGAGAACACCAGCCGCCTCGGCGGCGGCGAGGAAGTTCGCTTGCGCCAGATCACGTTCCAAACGCGAGAGGAGGCCGATGCGGCGCTCCGCCGCCTTAGCCAGGGTGAGCGCTTCGAGGCGATCGCGTTTGAACAGAATATCGACGGCGACGGGGGCGATCTGGGTTTCCGCGCCGTGGCCGACATGCTGCCCCACGTGCGCGAGGCGGTGGGACGCGCCAATGTGGGACAGCTTATCGGCCCGCTCCAAACCGGAGACGTTTGGCAGATCATGCGCATCGACGATCGCCGTGAAGGAAGCTCCCCCAGCCTGGAAACGATGCGCCCGCGCATTATCGATTGGCTGCGCTTCCAGGAGATCAGCCAGCTGCAGGAGCGCCTGGAGCGCGACGCCCGCATCGAGCGCCAGCGCGAAGACAACGACCCAGGCATGGCGCCTACGGAGGAAACGCCAGCGCCGGCCGACGCACAGCCGCAAGAACCGCTTCGACCAGCGCCCGACGCCGGCGCGAGCCCCGGCCAGGCGCCGCCGCCCTTCCCGTTCCCGATGGGGCCAGGGGGCGTAACCAGCCAGCCGCAGCCGCAATCCCAAACACCGGCGCCAGCGCAGCCGCAAGCGCCGCGGCCGCAAACGCCGCCGCCCGCCGCGCCCGCCACCACCAACGCCGCCCCGGCCGAGGCCAGCCCTACGCCCTGACGCTTGCGTTCAGGGCGGCGGCGCCCGAAGAGCGCCTGCATGGCCGCCATCACCACGATCAGCCCGCTCGCGCCCACGCGCTTTCCCGACCTGCCGGCGATCGCCGGGCTTGAAGCCGCGATCGGGCGCGCCGGCTTTTATAAGCACAACCGGCCAGATCTGCTGCTCATGCGCATGCCAGCGGGCACGCGCGCGGCGGGCGTGTTCACGACCAACGCCGTGGGCTCAGCGCCCACCGATTGGTGCAAGGCCGCGCTCGCCGCCAATCGCGGCCTCGCGCGCGGGCTGCTGGTGAACGCCGGCTGCGCCAACTCATTCACCGGGGACGCCGGCGACGCGGCCTGCAAGCGCGCGCTGACCGAAGCGGGCGCGGCCATCGGCGTTGAGCCGCGCGAAATGCTCGCCGCCTCAACAGGCGTCATCGGCGTCGTGCTTGATGATGCGAAGATCACGCGCGAGCTGCCCAATCTCAACCTTGCGCCAGTCGATTGGCCCAAAGCGGCCGCCGCGATCATGACCACCGACACGTTTCCCAAGGGCGCCGGCGCGGCCTGCGAAATTGCCGGGGTGAAGGTCAACATCGCCGGCATCGCCAAGGGCTCGGGCATGATCGCGCCGAGCATGGCGACGATGTTGGCATTCGTGTTCACCGACGCCGCGATTTCAGCGCCGATCCTGAAAACTCTGCTGCGGCAGGAAACCGAAACGAGCTTCAATTCCATCACCGTCGATGGAGACCGCAGCACCAATGATTGCGTGCTGCTTTACGCCACCGGCCAGGCCAACGTGCCGCCTATCTCCGACGCCAAGGACGAGCGCCTGTTCGCGTTCCGCGCCGCGCTCAATCAAGTGCTGACCGATCTGGCGATCCAGATCGTGCGCGATGGCGAGGGCGCAACCAAGCTGGTGAAAGTCAGCGTGGAAGGCGCGGCGAGCGACGCCAGCGCCAAGATCATTGCGCGCACGATTTGCGAGAGCCCGCTCGTGAAAACGGCCATCGCCGGCGAAGACGCCAATTGGGGGCGCATCGTGATGGCTATCGGGCGGGCTGATCAGCCGGTGAAGCGCGAAATGATCTCTGTGCGCTTCGGCGATCTCTGCGCCGCGCGCGACGGCAAGGTTTCCCCGGATTACGATGAGGCCGCGATGAGCGCCTACATGAAGCGGCCGGAACTGGAGATTTCCGTCACCGTTGGCCCCGGCGCCGGGCGCGCTTCGATGCATACGTGCGACTTGACCAAGCGCTATGTCGAGATCAACGGCGATTATCGGAGCTGAGTTTGTATTTCGTCGTCATCGCGCTGTTCATGCTGATCTTGCCGTCGGCGTGCGTGGCTGCTGAGTACGCATGGCTGCACACCAGCAATGATCTCGTGACGCTGACGGGCAAGTGGTTCGCGTTTTGGGGCGTCGGCATGCGGCTTGGCGTCGCGGGCATGCGCCAGGCCTTTAATCCAGCGTTCACCGCCCACGACATCTTCGAGATTGAAGATGAGAAGGCGCACCAAATCGTGCGCGAACTGGGGTTCGCCAATCTGGCGCTCGCGTTGCTTGGCCTGCTGGCCCTGTTTCCAGGCTGGGCGGCGCCCGCCGCGCTCGCAGGCGGGGTGTTTTTTGGGCTCGCGGGCTGGAAGCATGTGAGCGCCGGCAAGCGCAATGTCACACGCACGGTGGCGATGATCTCGGACCTGTTCATCGCCACGGTGCTGCTTGGCTTCTTGGTGCTCACGCTGCTGCGCTAGTCCAGCGTGAACGGCACGCGCATGCGATACCGGCCTTCCACCGCAACGCCGTCGCGCATGGCCGGCTGCATGCGGTGTTCGTGGGCGATGCGCCGGGCGGCGGCGGCGAACTCCCAGTCGGCAGGCGTTTCTGAAATCACCGCGCAATCCAGCAGCCCCTCGCGGCTAACACGGCAATCGAGCGTCACCTCCCCTTCGATGCCGCGCAGCAGCGCCCGGCGCGGATAATAACGTGCAAGATTGCCGGGGCGCGCGAGCCAATGCGGGCTCGTGATGAGCGTGGGGCCTGCATCGAACGAGGACGTTTGTATGGCGGTCTCGCTAACGGTTTGATCGAGCGGCAAAGCCGGTGTCAGCGCGCTATCGAACACCGCGCCGGGCTCCAGAGGCTGAGGCGGGGTCCGCGAGTAGACAGGCGCAGGCGGTTCGGGCTCAGCGATCGTAACGATGGGAATCGGCGGCGCATCCGGCGCCGCGAAGATCGCTGCGGGGAAACGCAACGAAAGCGCGCCGGCTGCAACCAGCGCCAGCGCCACGGCGGAAAGAGACAATGACATGGTCCGAACGGCCATGGATTGGGCCATAAGATTCCTCCCATCGGCGCCATAGCAGCGCTCTCTTGCTGCGAAGGCTGATCGCACCCCGCCATGTGCGCTATTCACAAGCGCGGGAGTTCGTTCACGCTTGCGCGACTGAGCATGCGCAGCAGGGCCGCGCTGCAGGCACACGCATGACACTTGCGGCTGTCGCGCCCTGACCTAACTGGCTGGTGAGAAGAGAGGGTCTTGCATGAAACTTTACTACGCTCCGGGCGCATGCTCGCTCGCGCCGCACATCATCATTCGCGAAGCGGGATTGGATGTGGCGCTGGACAAGGTAAGCTTCGCGGACGGCCGCAAGACCGAAGGCGGGCGCGACTATTATGAGATCAACCCACAAGGCTCGGTGCCCGCGCTTGAGCTGGACACTGGCGAAGTGCTCACCGAAGCGCAGGTGCTGATGCAATATCTGGCGGCCCAGGCAAGCGGGGCTGGCCCCCAGCGAAGGCATGGCCAAATGGCGCCTGCTGGAAATGCTCAACTTCATCTCCACAGAACTGCACAAGGGCATCAGCCCGCTGTTCCGCAAACCCGCGCCTGAGCAGCGCGAGGCGATCGTGGCCAATGTCGTCAACCGGCTTGGCCTGCTGGAGAAGAAGCTGGGCGACAAGCCCTTTCTTCTCGGCGATTTCACCATCGCCGACGCCTACGCATTCGTGACGCTGCGCTGGGCCAGGGGCTTCGGCATTGAGATTTCGCCCAAGCTGGCGGCCTATCTCCAACGCGTGCAAGCGCGCCCGGCAGTGCAGGCGGCGCTGCAACGAGAAGGCTTGCCAACATCGTAAATGGCGCGGAAAGGATGGGCGCCGTTAAGCGGCGTCAACCATTCGAGCGAACGCCATATTCATGCAAACGCGCGATAACACTGGGCCTGGACGGCGCCTCCTGCTGGTGGCGGCGGCTGCGCTTATCGATGCGCAAGGGCGCGTGCTGATCACGCAACGGCCTGCGCACAAGCAGATGGGCGGCCTTTGGGAGTTTCCCGGCGGCAAAGTGGAATTGGGCGAAGCGCCGGAGCAAGCACTCGCGCGCGAGCTGAAGGAGGAACTGGACTTGACCGTGGAAGCAGACGCCCTCGATCCGTTCGCGTTCGCTTCGCACGCCTATCCGGATTTCCATTTGCTGATGCCGCTCTACATCGCCACGCGCTGGAAAGGCGAGCCCAAGCTCGACCCCAATTCCGCGCAAGCCATGGCTTGGGCCGCCCCCCCTGCCTTGCGCGACTACGCAATGCCCCCCGCCGACATCGTGCTGGTGGAACGCCTGATCGAACGGAGCGCAGCATGAAACTCTCATTTCTGCGCGATCGCCGCGGCTCGACCGCGATCGAATACGCCGTAATCGCCTCGCTGCTGGCGGTGACGGTTCTGGCCATGATGCCGATCGGGGGATCGCTGGAGGAAACCTTCCAGAACGCGGCGGCCGGGCTGCAAAAGTAGCACCCGCTCCCACCGCCGCCGCCAATATTTCAGCACTGTTGCAGCGCCGACGAACGGGCGCAAAAAAGCGTGCGTAAACGGACGCCCGGAGGGTGATCCGATGGGTCTTTCACAAGCATTGGCGGTCGCGGCGGCGGCCTTGGCGATGGCGTGGAGCACGCCCTGCGGAGGCTATGCGAACGCCTATGCGCACGCGCGCCAGGCGCTCACCCGTGAGGCCATGGCGCTAAGCGCTTTGGAGCACGCGCTCGTTGCCCGGAGTGAAGCCCAAGCTGTTAGCTGGCGGCGCGCGGCGGCCACCGTGCCCGACGCAAGCATCCATGACTGGATCGCGCCGCTCTAAGCGTCGAGTTCGACGTCCCAGTAGAGATAATCCATCCAACTTTCGTGCAGATGGTGCGGCGGAAAGCGGCGGCCGATGTGCTGCAGTTCATGCATGCTGGGCCGGCGCGGGCGCCGCTGCGGGCGCATGCCTGAAACGTGCGCGAGGCGCGAACCCTTGCGCAGATTGCATGGCGCGCATGCGGTGACGATGTTGTCCCACGTGGTGCGCCCGCCCTTTGAGCGGGGGATCAGATGGTCGAACGTGAGGTCTTCGCCGCTGCCGCAATATTGGCAGGCGAAGCCATCGCGCAAAAACACGTTGAAGCGTGTGAATGCCGGTGGGCGGTCCT
>JAEUMU010000068.1 GCA_016791325.1 Hyphomonadaceae bacterium | reverse complement strand
ATGGCGACCTGCCCGTCAAAGCGAATGTTCGGAACGACGCTCATTCAAAACACTTTGCCGGGGAACACGCCCCAACACCTATCTCCAGACAGGCGCCGTTCGATAGGTAAAGCAGTCATTGTAGCTTGCGGCTAAGGCCGCAGGGCATCACCGTATGCTCCAAGAAAAATTGGGCCGGCAACCAAGGTTGCAGAAGCGCTCTGAGGAAACGCCATGGACGGGATGATCAGAACCCGCCTGAGCCTGCCGACCCCGCCCCCCGGGGTGGTCTCACGCGCGAGCACGCTCGGCGCGCAGCCTGAGACCTTGCTGACTGTGCTCAGCGCGCCTGCGGGGTACGGCAAGACGACGCTCATGGCGCAATGGGCTGCCGCACTGCACAATGGCGGTGGCGCGTTCTGCTGGCTGACAGCCGACATCGCCATGAATGCACCGAACGTCTTTGTGCGGCATCTGGCAGAAGCGGCTTCGCTGGAAGAAGCACATTCGTGCGAGGCGCTTATGAGCGCGCTGGAACGGCGGGGACCGTTCAGCGTGTTCATAGACGACCTGCATCTGCTTTCGGCGCCCGTGCGCGCGCAGATCATGCGCCTGGTAGGCCTTTCGGCGCCAGAGCTCCGCTTCATTATCGGCACGCGCAGCGCTGAAGGATTAACGCTCGCGCGTCTGCGCGCCCAGGGCGCGGTTACTGAGATCGGGGCGTCTGAACTCAAGCTTAGCGACGATGAGAGCGCCTTCTTTTTGCAGGCAGCGGCGCTGAGTGACAACGATGCACGCGCGATGCAGGCGCGCGCGCAAGGTTGGCCGGCTGGGCTGTGTCTAAGCATCGTCGCGGCGCGCGCGGCCGGCAATCATGGACGCGCCAACGCTATCGCTGATTTTTTTGAAGAAGAGGTGTTTGCGCACCTCACCGATGCCGAGCGTCTGTTCCTCACTCGCGTGAGCGTATTGGACACGCTGTGCGCCGCCTCTTGCGACGCCGTCACGCGCGGAAAAGATAGCCGCGCGCGGCTCCGCCGGTTGGCGCAGGCGGGATTTTTCCTGGATTTCACGGACGACACTCGTACTCGGTATCGGCTCCATCCCATGTTCAAGGCGTTCCTTGAGGAGCAGGCGCAAGAACTGCCAGGGTCCGAGATCGCTGAGTTGCATCGCCGCGCCAGCGTCTGGCTCGCGGAGACCGGCGAGCTTACCGCCGCCCTCGTCCACACCGCTAAATCGGGCGACATCCGACGCGTCGCCGATTTCCTCGAAGCAAATTGCGAGGAAATGACCTATCGCGGCGACATCCCCGTGGTCGCCCGCCATGCTGAAGCGCTGCCGCGCGAAGTGCTCAATCAACTTCCGAAGACACTGCTGACGCTGGCCTGGTTGACCACACGGCAGCTGAAGTTCGATGAGACCGAACGCTTGCTCGAACAAGCCGCCAAGCGGATTGACGCGCTGGAGCACGCCGGCGAAACGCCGGAAGCCACCATCGCGCTGATGAGGCTGATGCTGAAGCACCGTCAGACTGTGTTGGCCACCGCGCGCGACGATGAAATGGCCGATGTCGACTCCCAATCGGAGGACTTGCTTAAAGAACTCGGCGATGCGCGGCCCTACCTCACCTGCACCCTCTACAGCCAGATGCTCACCGCCCGCTACACGCAGTATCGCTTGGATGACTTTTCCCGCATTGAACCCAGCGCGCGCTCGGCACTAACGCGCTCTGGCTATCGCTTCGCCGCAATAGGCCTGCAGGCTGCGCTCGGCGCCGGCTTGTTTCATTCGGGCCGTACCCAAGCTGCACGCGAAGCCCTGGAACAAGCCCTCGAAGAAGCGAACCGGATTTCGGGGCGCCTTTCCGGGCAGGCGGCGTTGGCGGCGCTCCCGCTCTCGCGCATCCTCTATGAAGGCGACGAGCGCGAGCGCGCCGAAGAACTCATTGAGGGACACCTACCCGTTGCGCGGGAGTTCGGCTTCTCGGAGCAATTGCATAGCGGTTACCTGACGCTAAACCGCTTACGCCAGGCTGAGGGCGATATCGACGGCGCGTTGCGGGCGCTGGACGAAGGCAAGCGCGTGGCGCTTGAGTGCAATCTCGCGCGGCTCAGCATCGGCGCTTCCACAGAGCGAATTCGCATTTGGCTTCGCACCGGCCGGCCGGATCTCGCTCTGCGCGAAGGCCGGCGCGAAGGTTTGGACGTCGGCGTCGATGACGTGTCACCGCGCGCCCGGTCTATCCAGAGCGATGAGATTCGTGCGATGGCGTGGACACGCCTTGCTGTCAGCCGCGATCGCATCAACGAAGCGCTCACTGTCACCAAACGCTGGCGTCACTTCTGCATCAGCCGCGGCGCCATCCGCACTCTGGTGCGGTGGTGCATTTTAACTGCGCACATTTGCGGCGCGCGAGGCGATATCTCCGCCGCCAAGCGCGTGCTGCATGAGGGCCTGAATCATGCCGTCGAGGGGCGCTATTTGCGCAGCTTCATCGATGAGGGCCCCTTCATCCAAAAGCTGATTGCCGATGGTTACGCCGGCGCGATAGACACCCGCGATCCAGTCGAAATCTTTGCGCGCGATCTGCTCTCGCGCTACCCAAGCGCTCAGCACCCGATCGCGGTGCAAGAGCATGTGCAGGCCGCCGAAGAAGGCGGCATGCTGGGGGCGCTGAACACACGTGAGGTGGAAATTCTGCGGCTTGTCAGTTGCGGCCTTCGCAATGGTGAGATCGGCGAGCGCCTGGGGCTCACCGAAGGCACGGTCAAATGGTACATGCAGCAAATCTACGATAAGGTCGGCGTGCGCCGCAGGCCGCAGGCTGTTGAGCGCGCGCGCCAGCTGGGCATGCTTCATTGATGCGGCGAGACGCAGCGCCGCAAGAAGGCGAGTATGGCTTCGTTGAAGGCGGTGTTCTGATCCCCACTCACCATGTGCCCGGCCCCAGCCACTGTAACGACCTCGGCGTGCGGCGCATGTGTTTGAAGATGGCGGGCGTGTTCCTCGCGCACGACCGTGCTTTCGCTGCCGCGCACCAACAGTATTGGCGCGGTCACTACGCCAATTGCGGCCTCAAGACGCTTCTCAACGTTCAGCCAATCTTCCGGCCGCGTGACGATGGCGGGATCCCAGCGCCAGTAGAGGCGACCGTCATCGCCTTCGCGCATCGAACGCCGCAGGCGTTCGGGGTCGCCCCCATGCTCGCGCTTCATGTGAACCGCCACGGCGCGCGCGGCTTCTTCAACGGTATTGAATCCGGATGCAGTCGCGCGCATGAAGTCGCGCACCTGATCAGCACCCACCTTATCAATTTTCGGCGTAATCTCCACGAGCACCAGCGCACGCACCCCGGCGCCAAGCGTTGCAGCGGCGGCGATCGCACCTTGGCCGCCCCGCGAGGCGCCGACCAGAACGACCGGCTCGCCCAATGCTTTGGCGATCTCGGCGGTATCGCGACCGAACGCCTCCGGCGAATAGTCTCCAGTGGGGGACCAGGCGCTGTCGCCGTGCCCACGCTGGTCGATTGCGATTACGCGATAGCCCGCGGCCGCCGCCGCCTGCGCGCCGCTGCGCCACGAGCGGCGCGTTTGCCCGCCGCCATGCAGGAACAAGACCGGTGCGCCCGCCCCAATCTGCTCCCCAGCGAGATCGAGGCCATCGGCGCCGGTAAAGCGCACAGGCGCAAAAGCAAAGTTCTCAGCCGCAGCGCGCATCAAACCGAACAACGCCGCTGCGTGCGGAGCGACACCTATCTCCCGGCAGGGGGCCGGCTGACGAGCGGGGGCCAAGCTCACGGCGCTAACGGCAAGCAGTGGGCGTACGCATGACACACGAGCAAACCAGCACCAACGTGCACGAGTTTCGCAAAGGCTGGCCTGTCATCTTTTGCGCCATGCTCGGCTTGGTGGTGACAAACTTCCACGTCTATTCGCTCACAGTTTTCATCGAGCCGTTGGAACAAGCCTTCGGCTGGACACGAACGCAGATCACAAGCGCCACGATCGTCAGCGCCATCGTCGGCGTGTTGGGCTATCCGCTTGTCGGTGTGCTGCTGGATCGCTTCGGCTCACGCCGTGTGGCGCTGTTCGGCATGCTTCTGTTCTGCCCCGCGCTGGCGCTTCTGAGCCAGGTCGGCCCGGAAATTTACACGTGGTGGCTAGGCTATGCGCTCGTCAATGTCGGCCACGTCATGGCGGGCATCACGGTATGGACCAGCGGCGTCGCCAGCCGGTTCGATAAGCGCCGCGGCTTGGCGTTAGGCATCTCGCTCACAGGCGCCGGCATCGCCACCGCCACCCTGCCAACGCTGGCGAATTTTCTCGTCGAGCGCTTCGGCTGGGGCGGCGCGTATATCGGCCTGGGAATTATCGCAGCTTTCCTGATTCTGCCTGCGACCTTCTTCCTGTTTCACGACCGCCGCAGCCTCGCAACGAAAGCCGCAAAGGGACGCGCCGTTAAGGCGTGGACGCCGCCTGGCGTCACTGTCCCACAAGCCCTGCGCACGATCACTTTCTGGCGCCTGGGCTTTGCGGCGCTCTTCCTTATCGCCGCCTTGCTCGGGCTTATCGTGCACTTTGTGCCGATGCTTTCGGAGCAAGGCATTCCCCGCACGACAGCGGCGGCGATCGCCGGTTTGATCGGGCTTTCCTCCGTGGCAGGGCGGCTCATCAGCGGGTTTCTGATTGACCGCGTGCACGCCCGTTATGTCGGCGGGTCATTCTCGCTTCTGCCCGCGATCGCATGCACGCTCGTGCTCTTCAGCGGAGGCGAGCCGATGCTTTGGTATCCCGCCGCGATCGCGTTCGGCCTAGCGCTCGGCGCGGAGGCTGACGTCCTCTCCTACTCAACGACGCGCTATTTCGGCTTCAAATCCTATGGTGTCCTGTTTGGCTTCTACGCCGCCACACTGACAACCGGCGCGGGCATTGGCCCCGTACTGGGCGGCATCATCCATGACCGCACGGGCGCTTATGATCTGCTTGTCATGGGCGCGATCGCAATCTCCTTGTTCGCATCGTTGCTGATGTTCACGTTGGCGCCTTATCCTGCTGCGCCCGCAGAGCAAGCGGAGACGGAGGCTCAAGCCGCGCCTTCCGAACAGCCCGCGTGACAACGCCGTTCTGCAACCTTATGGGCGTTCAATACCCCATTGTCGCCTTTTCGCATTGTCGCGACGTAGTGGCTGCGGTCAGCCGCGCGGGAGGGCTCGGCGTGTTCGGGGCCGCCAAATTTTCGCCGGAGCAATTGGACATCGAGCTCGCGTGGATTGACGCCCACGTGAACGGCCAGCCTTACGGCGTTGATGTGCTCGCCCCCGCCGCGACCGACGCCGCCGCGGATGCGGAACTCGATCTCGAAGCATTGGAGCGCGCGATCCCGACGCGCCACCGAGCCTTCGTGGATGCGCTTGCACAGCGCCACCCCATCCCCCCGCCGACAAGCGGCGCCATTCCACAAGAATTCTCAGGCATCGTTGTCAGCCGCGCTGTTCTGATTCAGCAGATCGACATCGCGCTCGGCCACCCGATCAGATTTCTCGTCAGCGCGCTAGGCCCGTTCGCACCTTCGGTGATGCACCGCGCGAAGCGCCAGGGAGTGCGCATCGGCGGCATGTGCGGATCGGTGAAGCATGCGCGCCTGCATGCCGCGGCTGGGGCCGATGTCGTCATCGCGCAAGGCGCGGAGGCAGGCGGCCATACCGGAGAAATTTCGACTCTGGTGCTGACGCCGCAGGTCGTTGATGCCGTGGCGCCCATCCCGGTCCTTGCGGCTGGCGGCATCGCCTCCGGGCGCCAACTTGCGGCGGTGTTGGCGCTGGGGGCACAGGGCGCCTGGACCGGCTCGCTCTGGCTCACCGTACATGAGAGCGACACCGACCCCCGGGTGATCGACAAGCTGCTCGCGGCGGACTCATCCCAAACCACGCGCACCAAGAGCATTACCGGAAAGCCGGTGCGTGCGCTTCGCACCCCGATTGAAGCGGCTTGGGAGGCGCCGGACGCCCCCGAAACGCTGCCGGCGCCGCAGCAAGGCATGCTGATGCGCCCGATCCATCGGCGTATCTATCAGAACGGCGTCACGCCGCTGATGGGGCACGCGGTTGGACAGGTGGTTGGCCAGCTGAAGCAACGCCAGTCGTGCAAGGCCGTGCTGGACGACATCATGCGGGAACTCGTGGACACGGTTGAGCGTGTCCAGTCCGACCTCAGCAGCTAGATCTGGGCCGCCGGCGGCAGAGTGCGGGGGCGCGCGCATGAGCGCGGCGCATCGGCTCATGTCGCAGCGCTATGGGCGCGACAGGGGCGGTGGCCGGCGTTAGCGTTGCGCTGACTAGCGGCGAGGTTTCCGTGTTGGCGCCATCTCAACCCCAAATGCATCGCCGCGCGGTCCTGATAGGCGCTGGCTATATCGCGGCCGCGAGGCCGGCTTGGGCGCAGCGCACAACCGATCTGCGACTGACCGCAATCGGCCAATCCTTGATCCGCTACGATCTCCGCCAACAACCCTGGCCCGACATGGCGCGTGTTTCCGCCCGCCTGCGCCGGAGCCATGCCGTTTTCTCCAACCTCGAAGTCGCCATTCGCGGCCAGCGCGAAGGTGCGCCCACGCGCGCGCTGGAAACTCTGCACGTGGCCGATCCCGCCGTCATCGACTGCTTGCGAGACCTGGGCGTCACCGCGCTGTCCACTTCCAACAATCACGCCTTCGATGTCGGCACGGGCGGCATCATCGACGCCATCGAGGCGCTCGAAGCACGCGCCATGCCGTACGCGGGAACCGGGCTCGATCTCGAGCGCGCAGCCCGCCCCGGGGTGCAGGAAACGCGAGCAGGCCGCTTCGCTTTCGTAGCTTTCGCAACAGGCTTTGTGCGCGAAGGCGGCATGGCTACGGCAGAGCGCGCGGGCGTCAACGAAATCCGCCGCCCCGGCGACGGGGATCTTGTGGAAGAGGATGTCACGCGCATTCTCAGCGCAATCAGTGCAGCGCGCGCCACCGGCGCCACAGTGCTTGCCTATCAGCACAATCACTATTGGGAGCGGCCCAATATTGAGCGCACCCCAAGTTGGCAACGCGCGTTGGCGCGCCGCTGCATCGACGCCGGGGCCTCGATCTTCGTGGGTCACGGGCCGCCGTTGCTGCACGGGTTTGAGCTCTATGACGGCGCCCCTCTCTTCTATTGCCTCGGCAGTTTCATCTTTCAAACCAAGAAGGAAGAAGGCGAATATGGCGCCCCGAACTGGGAGAGCTTGATTGTGGAGGGTCGCTTTCGCGATGGGCGGTTCCTCGGCGCGGAGGTCACGCCTGTTGTACTCAACGATATGGGTGTGGGCGGGCCTGAAGATCTGGCTACACGCGGGCGCCCGGCCTTCTCAACAGGTGCGCGCGCACGCCAAACGCTCGAACGTGTGGAATCACTTTCCGCCGATCTAGGCTACGCTTTCGTACACAATGGCCGCCGCGGCCGCATCAGGATGGCGACCTAAGCTTGCCAAATCGCTGCCGCGCGAGTTGCAGGAAAGCTTCTGTGAGTCGCGAGGGCGCGCTGTTGAGCGATGTGCAGAAGGAATATTCCTGAACGAGAACTGGCGAGAAGCGCCGCTCCACAAGCGGCTCGCGCAAATAAGGCCGCGCCAGCAAAGCATTGACGATCGCAATGCCGAGTCGCCGGCTGGCGAGCGCCGCGGCGGAGGCGATGGTGTGCGTATCGATCCGGACATTCGGACGCACGCCTGCGGCGGCGAAGGCGGCCTCGATATGCAAGCGTGAGGATTGGCCCAATCCGAGCAGAATTAGCGGCTCGGCCATCAGCAATCGTGGATCGAGAATGGCGCGCTTAGCCAAGGGATGCTCAGCATGAATCAAGCACACGCACTCGCTCGTGATGATTGGTTCCTCGCGCAGGTCCAGCCGTCCGACCGGCCGCTTGACGAAGCCACCATCAACCTCGCGCGTGGCGATCATGGCTTTCGCGGTTTCTACACTGCGACTCTCCAACGAGAGATGCACATCTGGAAATCGCTCAAGAAAGTCGGCGACAATATCGGGCAGAACGCCTTCGGAGAAGCTAGGCGGCGCCACGATCTTCAGCTGACCCACCTTGTTGGCCGATATATTGCGCGCCAGATCGCTGACGCGATCAATCCCGCCGAGCGCATGATCTACCTGCTCAAGAAAAATCAGCGCCTCAGGCGTAGGGATGAGGCGGCCGCGGTCACGGTGAAACAGCTGGAAGCCAATCTTGCGCTCAAGTTTCGCCAGCAGGCGGCTGACCGCAGGCTGGCTTAACCCGAGTTCCCGCGCCGCCGCCGTAATCGAGCCCGCGTGCAAAATGGCCCGAAAGCTGCGCAGGGACTTAAGGCCGAGCTCTTCCATCGGATCAGTCTAGCGAAATACTGACAGCAAGATATGTGAAGGTTGCTCCGGCGCGAAATGGATGGTGTTGCGGGCTTGGCGCGGGGTCGTCACCTCCCCCGCGGGCGCTCCCGTATTTGGATTGACGTCGAAATGGGGGAAATTGCTGCTCGAAATCTGCACCCGGATGCGATGCCCCGGCATGAAGCGATTGGCCGTCGGGTAGGCTTCAACGGTGATGCGGTAGATTTCGCCCGGGCTCATAAGCTTGGCGCTCTCGTAGCCGTCGCGAAACCGCAGCCGCAAAATGCCGTGCGCCAAGTTCATCGCATAGCCTTCCGGATAGTCGCGCGAAGGGGGATGTACATCGATCAGGGTGATGGCGACGTCTGTATCTGGCGCATCGGATGACACCCAAAGGTGCGCCTGCACATCCCCCGCGACATCCAACGGACGTTCAAGCGGCGCGGTTTCAAACACCAGCACATCAGGGCGGTCGGCGAGCGCCCGGCCAGGGTGGGTAGCCGCGAAAATGTCCTCTCGTTCGCGCTGATCGAAGGCGCCTGCGGCCATCACCGGCGCACCAGAGGCGATCGCGCCGCCAATAGTCGGCGTTGGCGCGGCGGGATCAAACGTGAAGCTGGCGCTACTTGGGGCATCCGGCGCGTGATCTTTCAAGGCGCCGCGCGGATTGAGAAAGAACGCGGTCGGCCTCGTCTTCGCCGGCGGCCACTGATCGGCCGTCCGCCAAGCGCCACCATGGTCAAGCCGGCCAGCGGGCGTCTTAGCGCCCGAGCCGCCGCCCATCATGAAATAGCTCACCGGCGCCGGCAGCGGATCGGGCGAAGGCATATCGCGCAGGTAACGATCAAACCACGCCACGCGCAAAGCGATGTAATCCCGCGCCAATGCGCCATCGAGCGGCGCGGCGGCGCCAAACTCCACATCACCCGCATAGCTGACGGAACGCTGACCGTGCGTCCACGGACCGATAATGAGCTTCACTGGGCCATGCTTGAGGTGCGAGAGCGCGGTAAAATTCTCTATCGCCGTGCGGGCATACGGATCGTACCAGCTCGACATATAAACTTGCGGCACGTCGGCGAAGCCCGCCCATGTTCCGCGGGCGTAAAGCTCCGGCTGGCGCCAGAACTCATCGAACACTTCGCGGCGCCATTGCTCGACCACATAGGCCTCGTATTCAGGCGCGGCCGAAAGCGGCGATGCGCCAATGCGCCAGGGCGCGATGCGCAACCAGGCGCGCAAGTCCTGCGCCTCGAGCGCGGCGCGGCGATCGGGATCGGCGGCGGTCTTGGGAGACAGCAGCGCATGCTTCATCGCCCATGTCAGCTGCTTGAGCTCAAACGCCCCGCCCTGGCGAATGCCGCTATGATACGCGCTGGAAAAGCCCCCCGAATCCACAAACATGGCCTTGAGGCCTGGGGGATCGTGCGCGGCCAGCGCGGTCTGCACATGCGCGCAGTAGGAAAGGCCCAGCGTGCCGATGCGCCCGTCGCACCACCGCTGCGCGCGGATCCAGGCCAGTGTATCGACGCCATCTGCGCCTTCACTCAGGTATTTGACGAACTCCCCGCCAGAGCCATAGCGGCCGCGGCAATCTTGCAGCACGTAAGCGTAGCCCCGCGCCACGAACGCCGCTGCGATTTCCGGCTTTGATCGCGGCGTTGGATCGGCGCGCGATACATCAGCGTGATTGACGCCGCGCCGGCCGTAAGGCGTACGTTCGAGCAGCGTCGGGAACGGCCCCTCCCCTTCCGGAAGATAGACATCAGCTTCAAGCTCGACGCCATCGCGCATCCGCGCGCGCACGTTCTCAAGCACCCTCATAATGCAGGCCATGTCGCCGGAGCGCCGGGCCCCACAGGCAAGGCGAGCGCGGTCCAGCCGATCACCAAGCAGAATCCGAACAGGCCAAAGCAGATTGAAAACGGTAGCATGAGTGCAATCAGCGAGCCGATCCCGAAATCCTTCGACCAACGCTGCGCCATCGAAAGCACCAGCACGAAGTTCGACGCAGCAGGCGTGATGATATTGAAGATGGAATCGCCCATCCGATACGCGGCCGTTGTCATCTCCGGAGAGACGCCCACCATCATCATCATGGGCGTTACAATCGGCGCCATCGCGCTCCATTTCGCCGAAGCCGAGCCGATTACGATATCAAACACCGCGCTCATGCTCAGCAGCGCACCAAGCAGCGCCGGCGCGGGCAATCCGGTGGCCGTGAGCGCCGCTGCGCCATTGACCGCAAGCACCGGCCCGATGTTCGACCACTGAAACATCGCGATGAAGTGCGCTGCGAAGAATGCGACCACCAAATAGGGCGCCATCACCGCCACCCCAGACCCCATCGCCTTCACCACATCGCGGTGCGTCTTGAACACGCCAGTCACCGCGCCATAGGCCCACCCCGTCGACAAGAACAACAGAAAGAACCCCGCGATCAGGGCGCGGAAAAAGGGCGTCTGCCGTTCCGCGCCGGTTGCGCCCTCATTGATCAGCGGAGAATAGCCCGGCCAGAACACCAGCGCGGCGAACAACGCGACCACGCCCAGCGCCGCAACACCCGCCGCCGCGAACCCCCGCTTCTGCGCGGTGGAGAGCCCAGGCGCATGAGCGGCAAGATCGGCCATCTCTGCGCTGGGCCGCCATGTGCCCAAGCGCGGCTCGACCACCCGATCCGCCACCCACCAGGCGATCGGCAGCAAGCCAAACCCCAGCGCGGCGGTAAAATACCAATTGCCGAGCGGATTCATGACATAGTCTGGCTCGATCAGCTTGGCGGCGGCCTCGGTTATGGAGAGCATCAGCACATCGAACTGGCCAGGGATTATGTTGCCCGCGAACGCGCCCGAAATACCGGCATACGCCACAGCCACGCCCAGCAGCGGGTGACGCCCCGCTTGCACATAAGCGACGGCCGCCAGCGGAATGAGCACGACATAGGCCGCGTCCGACGCATGATGGCTGGCGAGCGCGACCAGGAAGGTGAAAGGTGTGAGCGCTCGGGCCGGCGCGCGCTCCATCGCACGCCCGATCAGAGACGCAAACAGGCCCGACTTTTCCGCCACTGCCGCGCCAAGCATGACTACCAACACCAGCCCCAGAGGCGGGAACGCCGTGAGCGTGCCAGCCATGTCGGTCAGCAGGCGCGCGACATTGGCTTCGCTCAGCAGGCTCTGCGTGCGCATTACCTCCCCGGTTAGCGGGTGCGCTGCCGACCATCCGATCGCGCTGGTTGCGGCAGAAACCGCAATCAGCAGAGCAATCAGAATAAGGAAGATCACAACCGGATCGGGCAGCGCGTTGCCGATCTGCTCGATCCGGTCGAGGATGCGTCCGCCGCGCGTTTTCGTCGTGTCGCTCACAACGCGTGCGTTTCCTCAAGCCGCGGCCGCAGCTTAGAACCGTAGCCCAACCCGGCCATAGAAATAACGGCCTCGAATATCATAGGTGTAGATATCGAAGTTGATCGGGTTGTTGGCGGCGGAAGCGGGCGGCTGGGTATCGCCCACGTTGTCGACGCCAAAGGTCAATGACACATTTGGCTCGGCGAATTCGTAGCCAAGCTGAACATCGTTGTAGGTGACGGCGCGGATCGTGCCGCCATTGACCGCGTTGCCTGGCACATCTTCGCTTTCGCCGATGTAGCGGATGCGCCAACCCGCGCTCCACGGTCCGCTATCCCAGCGCAGCCCCGCCTGCGCCTTCCAGCGCGGGAAGGTCGAACGGGGCTGGTTAGAGAGGCCGGCGCGATCGTCCACCAGGATCGAGCCGTCCGGCTGCGGGATGCTGGTGCGATAACGTTCCAGGTAGGACACATCGAGCGAAGCTTCGAAATCGCCGATACCCGTATCGAACTGATAGCGCGCGCCCGCATCCACTCCTTCGACCTCGATGCTGGCGAGATTGACCACCGCTTGACGCAGTTCCAGCACCTCGCCTGTAGCCGCCCGATTGACGAGATCGCAATAGACCAGCCGATTGGCGCACGATTGCAATATTTGCGTCGCCGTTTGCGAGGCGATGGCATCCTCCACGTCGATGCGGAACCAATCCATCGTGAAGGAAAGGCCAGGCAGCGCCGCCGGCGTGAAAGCCAAGCCGAGCGCCACGGTTTCGGATGTCTCCGCCTCCAAGTTGGGATTGCCAGCCGTCACGCCGGCGATGGCGCCGGAGCCATAGAGGTTCTGATTGTAGGTGACTGGAATGCCCGCGCAGCCCGGCCGCCCGGCGCCGCCGCCATTGCACGGATCGACAGCCTGGAAGTTCGTCTGCCGTGAGCCCTGATAGAGTTCGAGAATGGACGGCGCGCGGAACCCTTGGCTGAAAGTCGCGCGTACCAACAGGTCCGATACTGGCCGCCACGCCACGCCGATTTTGCCGGTCGTGCGATCGCCCACAGTGGAATAGTCCGAATAGCGCGCGGCCAGATCGACATCGAGACTGTAAACGAGCGGCGCGTTGGTCAGCAGGGGCAGATTCACTTCCGCATAGACTTCCTGCAGATTGTAGGAACCGCTGGTGGGATCGCGCGCCTGGGCGGTGGTGGGCAGCTGCGCCGCCCCGCTGACAAGCGGCAGCACCGTGGACAACGAATTGGCGAAAGCATCCGGGAGGTCTTCGGCGCTTTCGCGCCGATACTCGTAGCCGGCCGCAAAGCCGACCGGCCCGCCCGGCAACGAGAACAGCGTACGTGACACGTTCGCCGCAAAGTCGAACTGCTCCGCCGTTTGCTCATCGTGACCATTAAAGCGGATGTAGTTCGCCATCTGCGGCGTAATCACGCCGAAAATGTTCAGAGGCGTGCAGCCCGGCGCGGCCGCGCACGTGGCGGGCGAACGCAGAGCGCTATAGACGTTCTGCAGATTGACCTGATTGTAAGCGATGAAGGTCGCTTCGTTGCGCGAATAAGAAACGTGCGCGTCCCAATTCCACTCCCCCATCAGGGCGAATGATCCTTCCAGCGCCGCGAGGAAACGCGTGGTTTCGATGTCCTGCACGTTGTTGCGATTGCCTACCTCTTCCATCACGCGCTGGGCGCGGAACGCACTTGAGGTGAAAGCCAGCGCATTACCGACGGGCACGCCATTGGCGGTGCCGAAGGGATTGTAGGCCTGATCGGCGGAGATGCCGAAACCGTTGGAGCCGCGCACGTCCAGCAGCACCGGCGAGAACAATTGACTGGAACTGCGGGTGGAATAGAGCGCCTCGAACGTAGCCGTAAGCGTGGGGGAAACTTCGTACGCGATGCGCCCGAACGCGCCAAATCGTTCGCTCGGGCCAGTGGCGTATATACCCTGCGTCATGGTGTTGTAATCGTCAGCCGGCAGCGTCGCGACGCGGAAGCTGTTATCGGCGGCGGCCCCGGCGCCGATCGTGGTCACGCCGGGCAGGCGCGTGATGGCGTTGGCCTGATTGTTTCCAAACGCGGCCGCAGTGCCGAAATAGACATTGCTGTTAAGGCCGGGCAGCACGTAGAGCCCGCGTGGGCTGCTCGGCGGCGCGGTGAGCGGCGTGAGCGCACGCGCCGTGAGGGCGCGATCTGACGTCAGAAGCTCGCCAGTATCGCTATAGCTCACTGAAGCCAGCACCGAGAGGCGATCCCACGACCCGCCCCAGTTGACGTAGCCGGAGATGTTTTCGTTATCGCCTTCGGATGTCTGCCCGGCGCGCAGGTTGATCTGGAAGCCCTCCACGTTCTGGCGCGTGTGCACGTTGACGACGCCGGCGATCGCATCAGCGCCATAGATCGCGGAAGCACCGTCCTTCAGCACTTCAATACGTTCGACGAGGCCGAGTGGAATGGTGTTGAGATCGACGAAATCGCGGAAGCCGCGCCCACCCACGGCGTTCACCCAACGGCGCCCGTCCACCAGAACGAGGGTGCGGTTGCCCGAGCCTTCGGCCGAACCGAGATAACGCAAATTGATCGAGGATGAGCCGAACGCCGTGCCTTGCGTGCCGTTGGAATTCAGGCTCACGCCGACGCTCGGCAATGTTTGCAGCAAATCGCCCAAGGACGTCGGCGCGACGGCCTCAATGTCTTGAGCGGTGAGCGTGGTAAGCGGGCCAACCGAGAGCGCATCGCGCCGCTGGATGCGGCTGCCCGTAACGACCAGGGCGTCGGCGTCCGAAACGCCCTCTTGGGCGTGGGCGACATCGGCGGAAAACGCGCTGAACATGAGCGCACCAGCGCCCACTCCCAACAAAAACAACGCACGCGAGCTCATAAGACGCCCCCCTTCGGCCAAACGCGGCCCGGCGCCCCGATGCGCCTGTGTCCGAGTATGAAAGGCGTGCGAGGCCATGCAACGACATGCCCCAATCTGATGCTCCCATGCAGTCAATGCATAGGGGCGGACGTCGCGCTCACTCTTCCAGGAATGTGGCGATAGCGGCGAGAACCGCGGCGTCGCGCGCCGTCTCGCGGTGATTGACGCCCTCTACGGGGAAAAAGGCGGCATCTTCGCAGGCGGCGTAAAGCGCACGGGTATGTTCGAGCGGCGTCAACTTGTCATCCAGGGAATGCACAAACAGCATCGGCGTGCTCAGAGAGCTCAGCACGTCAGCGAACTCGCGCCCGCGGCTGGGCCCCAGGCGCGCCCAGAACGCCTCACGCGCGCGATCAGCCTGTTCTGGCGCAAGGCCTAACCTTTCACCTACGCCTCGCCAACGCGCGTGGGCGGATATGCCCGGTGGTGCGATCAGCACAAACCGGCGCACCAGCGCACCTTCGCTGATCGCCAGAGCGCCAGCCCAACAGCCCAGCGAGTGCGCCACCACTGCCGTGCGCGTCATAAGCGCGGCTGGTGACGTCGCCCGGCAAACCCAGCGATTCGGCGTCCGAGCGTTTCAGCGCACCCATTTCCGCTTCTCCCATCTCCGCGCCAGGCGGTATTCATTGCACTATTTCTTCAGCTCTAACGGTCGTAGTCGGCCCCATGCCGCTCGAGCCGCCGCAGCATCGCCGGCCAGATGTAGTCGTTGGCCACGCGCGCCTGGTCAGCGCGCCCCTGCTCTTTGGTGACGGCCTGAATATCTTCGCTTGGCGTGATCACGCGCGCCCCGCCCGCCAGAGCCGCAATCTGCATCTGACAGGCGCGCTCAAGATGGTACATGCGCGAAAACGCTTCCGGCACCGTGCGCCCCAGTGTCATCGTGCCGTGGTTGCGCAAGATCAGATAATTGTTCGCCGCCAGATCACGCACCAAGCGCGGGCGCTCGTCATGATTGAACGCTACGCCCTCGTAGTTGTGGTAGCCGATCTGCTCTTGGATCAGCATCGCTTCCTGATGAATCGGCAGCAGGCCATGCTCCTGGCAGGACACGCCCGTCCCGGCGATCGTGTGAATGTGCATGACGCACTGCGCATCCTCGCGCGCGGCATGGACGGCCGAATGGATAGTGAAGCCGGCGGGGTTGATCAGATAATCCGTTGGCTCGACGATGCGCCCCTCAAGGTCGACCTTCACCAAGGAAGAAGCCGTCACCTCTTCAAACGTCAGCCCAAATGGGTTCAGCAAGAAATGGTGCTCAGGGCCGGGAATCCGCACCGACAAATGCGTGAACAGCAGGTCGTCCCAGCCGAACACGGCAAACAGCCGATAGGCCGCAGCGAGGTCGCGCCGAAGCCGCTGCTCGACGGCGCCGCGACCCGAACCAAGCGTTTCCGCTGCGCCAAGAGCCACGGCGGCGCCTCCCCTTTTGTTGTTGAGAACCAGTTTGTGTCCACTGACGCGGCGAGTCAATACCATCGGTATCGAGAGTGACCATGCCTCAGACTGTCGCCGCCAAACTTAGATCCGCGCCGGCCAAGCCGCTGAAACGCCCCGCCCGGGCGCAAACGCGCGAGGCCGTGCTGAAGGCGGCCGAGAAGCAGTTCCGCGCCAAAGGCTTCCATGCCGTCTCGCTCGACGGCATCGCCAAAGCGGCGCGGCTGACAAAAGGCGCGGTCTATTCCAACTTTCAGGGCAAGGACGATCTGCTGCTCGCGGTGCTGGAAACCCACGTGCGCCTCAGCGTGGAGCGCTTCAGCGCCGCACGCGCGGGCAAAGGCGGCGCGACGATTGAGGCGCTGGCGACGTCGCTCGCCAAAGCCGCCGTCGAAGACGCGCCGTGGTCGGCGTGCCTCGCGGAGTTCGCGCTGCATGCATCGCGTAGGCCGCGCATCGCTAAAGCGTTGGCGGCGGTGCGTGAGAAAGGGCGGCGCCAAGTTATCGAGATGTTGCGTCCCATCGTTGACGATGGCGCCGCCAGCCCCGAGCGGCTGGAACGCGCGGCGCTCTTGTTCTTCGCGCTCGCCAACGGCCTCACCATCGAGCGACTCAGCGATCCCGAACAGGTCACGGTCGAGCTTTACCGGGACGCATTAACCCGCCTGCTGCGACCCTGATCGCTGATTCGCCGCATTGGCCTTGGGATGCAGCGGCGCGGCGTGCTAGGCGGCGATTATGCGCACTCTTTTCATCGCCGCCGCCTTTGTGCTCTCCGCCTGCGCCAGCGCGCCAAGCTTGGAGCCACACCCTTCCACCGCTGGCATCACCCCCACTTGGAGCACCGCGCAGATCACCCCCATCCTGGATCGCACCCAGCGCTTGCACCTCGCCCCCGATCTCTCCGCCTTGAGCCCGGGCGAACAGATTGCGGTGCGCGAATTGCTGGCCGCCGGCGAGCGCCTGCACGCGCTCTACCTGGCGCAGCGCCATCCCCAAGCGCGGGCTGCGGAAGCTTATCTCAACCAGCAACCTGAGTTGGGCGCTCATCGCGATCTCTTCCGTCTCAGCGCCGGCCCGATCGCCACGACGCTAGACAATACGCGCAGCGCCTTCCTCAGCGTCGCGGCGGAAACACCGGCGCGGAATGTCTATCCACCGGGCCTGACGCGCGCAGAGATGGACGCCTTCCTCACCGCCAATCCGGAACGGCGCGCACAATTACTGGACGATCGCACCGTGGTTTGGAACGCAACGCCGGAAAACCGGCGGCGCGCGCTCGCAGCGCTCACGCGCTACGCCGCCCTCGATACACTTCACCCGGGATTGCGCGCGGCGCTGGAAAGCGATCAGACCTTCCTCGCGGTGCCATATGCTGTCGCTTATGCCGACGATATCATGTTCATTTATGCGAGGCTCATTGCGGCGGCGGCTGCGATAGAAGGCGGCGACGCCGCGTTAGCGCGCTATTTGCGCCTGCGCGCGCGCGACCTTCTGGCCGATGATTACGAGGGTGGAGACGCCGCCTGGGTGACGGGAGATTTCACCGGCAATCTCAACGCCCAGATCGGCGCCTACGAAACCTATGACGACGCGCTCTACGGCGTAAAAACTTTTTTCTCGCTCTCGCTGTTGATCCGCGACCGGACGCACAGCGATGAGCTGATCGCCGCTTTGGCGGATATTCAGGTGGTCGAGAACGCCCTGCCCTACAGCGCCCACCGCGAAGTTCGCAGCGACATTCCCGTCGGCGTGTACAGCGTCATCGCGGATTTCGGCCAGGCCCGCGGCGCCAACACCGCGACCATTCTGCCAAATGACGCCTACCTCGCCCGCCAGTACGGGCGCACCATTCTGATGCGTGGCAATATTCTGTTGAGCGAAGAGCAGTTCGCCGAGACGCATCGCGCCTTCGCATCCGCCGTAATTCCCGCGCAAGCAAACGATCTCACCGCCGAAGGCGGGTTTTATCGTGTGCTGTGGCATGAGATCGGCCACTATCTAGGCGCCGACCTTACCGCCGATGGGCGCGATCTGGATCAAGCGCTCGAAGACAACGCCTCCTTACTGGAGGAGATGAAGGCTGACCTTGTTTCGCTGACGGCGGCGCGCATCCTACGCGAACGAGGCCGCATCACCGATGCGCAGTTGCGCGCAATCTACGCCTCAGGCGTGCGGCGCGTGCTGCAGAAAAACCGCCCCCGTCGCGAACAACCCTACCAGACCATGCAGCTCATTCAGTGGAACTGGTTCTTGGATCGCGGCGCGCTGCGCTTTGAGGATGGGCGCCTGCGCATCGATTACACGCGCTACCCAGCCGCCGTCGAAAGCCTGCTTCGCGAGGTGCTGGCGTTGCAACGCGCCGGCGATCGCCCCCGCGCCGACGCGTTTATCGAGCGCTGGACGCAATGGCGCCCTGACCTGCACGAAATCATCGCCACGCGCATGCGCGAAAGCGAACAGACGCGCTTCACGCTGGTCACCTACGAAGCTTTGGATGGCCCTGCGCGTTGAGGGCGGCGAGCATGGGCTGGCGGGAGGGGGTGTGAAAACGGCCCGTCCCGCTGGCGCGGCGCCCAGAATTGGACTAAGCCCGCGCCCCATGACCCGCAAACTCTCCCTCACCGTCGATGGCAAGAACGTCGCGGTGCATCTGCACAAGGGCGATCTGCCCGCAAACGTCGCCTTCTCCGGGCCGATTGCAGTCGATAGCGAGACCATGGGGCTTTCGCTCGTTCGCGATCCGCTCTGCCTGGTGCAGCTTTCCGACGGCGGCAGCGAAGCCCATCTGGTGCAACTTGATCGCGCCAGCTATGACGCCCCGAACCTCAAGCGCATCCTAGCCGACCCCAACCGCCTGAAGCTTTTTCATTTCGCGCGGTTTGATCTGGCTATGTTCATGCGCGACCTCTCGGTGGTCTGCGCGCCCGTATATTGCACCAAGGTTGCCTCCAAGCTGGTGCGAACCTATACCGACAAGCACGGTCTTAAGGATCTCACCAAAGAGGTTCTTGGCCGCGACATTTCGAAGGAGCAGCAATCCAGCGATTGGGGCGCGCCGGAGCTTTCCGATGCGCAATTGGCGTATGCCGCGTCCGACGTGCTGCATCTGCACGCGCTCAAGGAACGGCTCGACGCTATGCTCGCCCGCGAAGGCCGCACCGAGATTGCCCAATCCTGCTTTGACTTCCTGCCCACGCGTTCAGCGCTTGATCTCGCCGGCTGGGAAGAAACCGACATCTTCGCCCACCAATGAAAGATAAAGTCAGCCTCGCCGACAAGTTGGCGCAGTTTGATGGCTATTGGCAGCCGCGCGTGGTCGGCGCGTTCAACGGCCACGATCTTTTGGTGGTGAAGGTGAAGGGTGAATTTGTCTGGCACAGCCACGCCGATACCGATGACTTCTTCCTCGTGCTCAACGGTGCGCTCACCATTAAACTGCGCGACCGCGATGTCGATCTTGGCCCCGGCGAGATTTTTGTCGTGCCGCGCGGGGTTGAGCATAAGCCGTATGCCGAAGAGGAAACGCACATCTTGCTGATCGAGCCGCGCGACACGCCCAACACTGGCGACGCCGCCACAGCCGCGCCGCGGCAAGAGATCTGAAAGCGCAATGGACGAAGATGTCTTCACGCCGCTGAGCACCATGATCGCTGCGAACGCAGCGGCGCGCCCGCAATCCATCGCGTTGATCGATGGCGAGCGCACGATGAGTTATGCCGCGCTGGATACGCTTATGGATCGCATCGCCGCGTCGCTCCAACGCGATGGCTTGGCGCCTGGCGATCGGATCAGCATTTGCGGGGCGGCCTCGCTCGAGTACGCTGCGCTCTTCGTGGGCGCGCTGCGCGCCGGCGTGGTCGTCGCGCCGCTGGCGCCCTCGTCAACCCCCGAGAGCATCGCCGCCATGCTCGTCGATTGCGGGGCGATCTTGTTTTTCCGCGATGCGGAAGCCGCCGCTGCACTGAAAGCTCAACCTATCAGCGCCCGGGTGATCGATTTGGAAGCGAGCGCGTTCGCCGCGTGGCTCGCACCCGAGGGCGCCAAACCTCAACCGGTCGCGATTACGCCGGAGATGCCGTTCAACATCATCTATTCCTCGGGCACCACTGGCACCCCCAAAGGCATCGTTCAAAGCCACAGTATGCGGTTTGGGCATGTCGCGCGCGGCGCCACAGTCGGCTTCGGTCCCGACGCGGTGACTCTGCTTTCGACGCCGCTCTACTCCAACACCACGCTGGTGAGCTTCTTTCCCACCCTGGCGCTGGGCGGCGCCGCCGTGCTGATGAAAAAGTTCGAGGCCGGCGCATATCTGAAATTGGCCGAGCACCATCGCGTCACACACACCATGCTGGTTCCGGTGCAATACAGCCGCATCATGGCCCGCGAGGATTTTGACAGCTACGACCTCTCCAGCTTCGTCATGAAGTTCTGCACTTCAGCGCCATTTTCCGCGGCGTTGAAGGCTGATGTTTTGAAGCGCTGGCCGGGCGGATTAATCGAGTATTTCGGCATGACTGAAGGTGGCGGATCGTGCGTGCTGGTCGCTCACCTTTTCCCTGAGAAGCT
This sequence comes from Hyphomonadaceae bacterium, assembly GCA_016791325.1. Classification (GTDB taxonomy): domain Bacteria; phylum Pseudomonadota; class Alphaproteobacteria; order Caulobacterales; family Aquidulcibacteraceae; genus Vitreimonas. Next base: position 1,805 of record JAEUMU010000068.1, on the reverse strand, counting down.
ACACACTGTAGGCGTGCCCGCGCCTGGGCATGACATCCGCATCATCGACGAAGAAGGCCGCGAACTCCCGCGCGGTGAGGCAGGTGAGATCGTAGGCCGTTCCGAGCTGATGATGAACGGCTACTTCAACCGCCAAGAACAGACTGACGCTGCGACCTGGATGTCCCCAGAGGGCCTCCGTTTCATCCGCACTGGCGATGTGGGCCGTTACGACGCCGATGGCTTCATCGAACTGATGGACCGCAAGAAAGACATGATCATCTCCGGCGGCTTCAACATCTATCCGAGCGATCTGGAGGCCGTCCTGCGCCAACACCCGGACGTCGCCGATGTCGCCGTGATCGGCGCACCCTCTGCCGAATGGGGCGAAACGCCGGTGGCGTTCGTGGTGTCGCGCGGCGCGGACGCAGCCACGCTGAAAGCGTTCGCCAACGAGCGTCTGGGCAAAATACAGCGCATCAGCGCCGTGGAGGTGATCTCGGAACTCCCGCGCAGCCACATCGGCAAGATTCTGAAGCGCGACCTGCGCGACGCCTGGACGGCGCGGGCGCGCTAATCTTTCACGACATCCTGCTCGATGCGCCCAAAGATCGAGTGGTTCCTGGCGTCGCGCATTTCGATTTCGACGCGATCACCATATTTCAAGAACGACGTGGTTGGCTTTCCGCTTTGGATCGTCTCGATCATGCGCTGCTCAGCAATACAGGAATAGCCGCGCCCGCCCTCGCTCACCGGCTTGCCCGGCCCGCCATCGGCGTCACGGTTTGAAACCGTGCCAGAGCCGATGATCGTCCCGGCGGCCAAATCTCGCGTCTTGGCCGCGTGGGCGATCAACTGGCCGAAATCGAAGGTCATGTCTTCGCCAGCCTCCGCCTTGCCAAACGGCTTGCCGTTCAGCGTAACTTGGATGGGCAAATGCAGCTTTCCATCGCGCCACGCCTCGCCCAGCGCATCAGGCGTAACGGCGACCGGCGAAAACGCCGAGGCCGGCTTCGATTGGAAGAAACCGAACCCCTTCTCCAGCTCTGCCGGGATGAGGTTACGCAGGCTCACGTCATTGACAAGCATCACCAGGCGAATGCGCGCACGCGCCTGCTCTGGCGTAACGCCGCGCTCCACATCATCGACGATGACCGCCACTTCCGCTTCGAAGTCGCATCCCCAGGCTTCGTCTTTGAGCGGAATTGCATCGCGGGGTCCGAGAAAAACGTCACTGCCGCCCTGATACATCAAAGGATCGACCCAGAAGCTCTCAGGTATTTTGGCGCCGCGCGCCTGGCGCACGAGCGCAACATGGTTCACGTAGGCCGAACCATCAGCCCACTGGTAAGCGCGGGGCAGCGGCGAGGCGGCTTCGCGCTCGTGGAAGCGCTCCCGCAGAATGGTTCCTGCGTTCACGCCTTCCGCCAGCGCGTGCAAGCGCGGCGCCGCATGCGCCCAGTCATCCAAGGCCGCCTGCAGCGTCGGCACTTCTGGGCCGGCGTGCGCGCACCAGGCGAGGTCGTCGGAAACCACGACAAGCTTGCCGTCGCGGCCATGGCGAAGAGAGGCGAGTTTCATTTTTTCGGCGCGTCCTTTTGGTTTTCCGGCGCAGCTTTGATGAATGCAGGATGCATACAGGCGTTTTTGTCCCAAGCCACGAGCCGTGGAAAGGGCGAGAGGTCGGTGTGAAAGCGCCGCGCATTCGCCATCTGCGGCACGAGCATGACATCGGCCAAGCCGGGCTCATTTCCAAACACGAAAGGCGTCTGAGGGCGCTCGGCCGCCTGCTGCTCGAGTGCGGCGAAGCCAAGCTTGATCCAATG
>JAEUMU010000101.1 GCA_016791325.1 Hyphomonadaceae bacterium | reverse complement strand
ACACGAAGGCGGCCATGCCGCCAGCGAAGCCCGCCCACGAAAAACCGCCAGTCGGCGCGTGTGTGGCGTCCGGCGTGATCGTCACCGGCTCCTCGGCCCGTGCGGGCTGGCTCAGCTCTTGAACAGGATCTTCAGCTTGATCTTCAGCGTGTTCGATCTCGCCGAAGAGGGCGAACGGATCACGTTCGTCCTTATCGTCTTCATCATCGAAATACATTGCAAACACTCCCGGCCGCCGCGGGGGAAGCGCGGCGTTAACCGGGCAACTGCAACGCCCATGCCAGCCAGGCGAGCGCTGTTCGCGTATCAAGCGTGCGCCAATTTGGTGCGTTTGCGATGCTCACAGCGCTTAATGCGCGCAGCGTTTATAATGAACGCCCGCGCCGGCTCAGGCGCTGCGGCCGCTCTGCTTCAGCAGGAATTCGCGCGGCGGCTGGGTTTCTTCCAGCAGGCTTTCCTTGATTGGGCGCGGCGCGCCGAACAGATGCCCCTGGCCGAATGGCGCATCCAGGTCGAGCGCCTCCAGCACCAATTCCTCGCTTTCGATGCGCTCGGCGATCAGATCGATTCCGTAGCGCTGAAACACGGCGGAGATATCCTGCGCGGCAATCTCGCGCGTGATCGCCGATTTCGGGCGCACGCCGCCTTTAACCACTTGCTCTGTCAGCATCGCGGCGGGGATTTTCACGTAGCGCACGCCGGAACGCTCAAGATCGGGCAGATCGAGATCGGCCGAGGTAACCTTATCGATTGAGAAGCGGAAGCCGATATCGGCCAGCTTCGCCATCGCCCGCGCTTCGACAGAGGTGCGCCGTTCAAACGCCGCTTGCGGAATTTCCAGGATCACGCTGCCGGCCAAGTCCCGGTTCTCGCGCATGAATTCCAGGAACTGGGCGAAGAAATGTTCGTCGGCTAGGGCGCTGGGCGCGATGTTGCAGAAGATGCCCACGCGGCGATCCTGCTTCATCAGCTTGCGCACGATTTGCACGCAGCGGAAGAACAGCACGTTATCGATCGTGCTCATCAGCCCGGCCTGTTCGGCGGCGGGGATGAATTCCTGCGGCAGGATCAGCCGCCCGCTCGCATCCTTAAGCCGGGTAAATCCTTCGTAGAAGGCGGTCTTGCGTTGCGGCAACTGCACGATCGGCTGTAGGTGCAGCTCGACGCGATTCTCCAGCAGCGCCTCGCGCACAATGTCCATCGGCCCGCGTGCGGCGGCTTGGTTAATCGGCGTTATGTTTCCGGCCGTCTGGATGTGCTGCAAGCGCGCATCCATCGCCGCGCCCAGCTTGTCGACGATCTGGTCGATCATGCGCAGTTCGATATTGGCGGCGTCGATCGGTGCGGCGGCGGGCTGGGCTTCGATGCGCGGCGCCATTGGCGCGGGCGCGAGGGCGGCCACTTCCACCTGCTCCAGCCGGGTTTGCAGCGCGTCGATGTCGGCGCTCATTTCCCGATAGCCGGCGCGCAGGCGGTCAACATCGCTGCGGATGCGCTTTTCGGTGTTGGTGATACGGCTGGCGGCGAAGCTCGCAGAAAGCCCCGCATGCGTGACGGCGCACGCGCAGAAGAGGCCGATCGCCCCCAGCGCCCCGGCGCCGAAATCTTGCTCCCCAACTTGATAAAGCGCCACGCCCACCGTGAAGGAGAGCATCGCATAGCCGACATAGAGCAGGGCGTGAGTGATGAAGGGCATTTCGGCCGCTTTCCGAATCCTAAGCAGCCCATCAGACCGCCCGCGGAGTTGACCGAGTCTTAACCCTCTGCCGACGCCGCTTGACGGAATTATTGTCATACGATAATTATTTATCGTCTGTTGAAATTAGCTCGGCAAGGATTGCCTAATGGGTCCAGCTTCGGTGCGTGAAGGCGCGCGCAAGGCGCGTGCGGCGGCGCAGTTGGCGCTGCCGCTGGCCGTGGCTGCGGTGGGGCTGCCGCTGATTGGGCGGGTTTATCTCGCCCTGTTCGAGCCCGCGCCGGGCCAGGGCGGCTGGGGTTTGGCGCTCACGCATATCGTGCAGGCCGCGCCGGCGTTTCTGTTGCTTGCGGCGCTGTTCGGCCTGGTCAACGTGCTGCGCGAATACGAAGCGGGCCGCTTTCTGTCTCTTGCCGCCAGCGCGGGCCTCAAGCGTGTGGGCCGCGACGGGCTGTTGGCCATGATCCTGCATTTCATGGTGTTGCCGGCGGTCTTCGCCATGCTCGGCGGCGCGCCGATGCTTGAGGCGCTTTCCGTCGCCCCATTCAACATCGCCGTGATGCTGTTCGCCGCCGCCGTGCTTTCGGTGGGCGCGCTGCTGGAAGCCGCCGCCCAGGCGCTGAAGGCCGATCACGATCAGATCGTTTGATGCGCGTTGTCGTCACCCTCGATGTCATGCTGGCGCGGCGCAAGATGCGCGCGAAAGATCTGGCCGAGCGTATCGGCATCACCGAGGCCAACCTTTCGCTCCTGCGCACCGGCAAGGTGAAAGGCGTGCGCTTCGAGACGCTGGCGAAACTGTGCGAAGCGCTCGATTGCCGCCCCGGCGATCTGCTCGACGTGGAAGAGGGCGAGGCCGATTAGCCCGCGAACAGCGCGGCCGCCTGCGCCAGATACACAACGCCCAGCGCGGTCACGATCCAGCGCGTCCATTTAAGGAAGTTCACATCGCTGATGCGGTCCAGCACGAAGCCGCCAATCCACGCGCCCGCCATCGCCAACGGCGCAGCGAGCACGAAAAACCACCACGGCGGCAGCCCGCTTTGGCTCGCCCCGATCAACGGCGCGCCGTAGAACGCCATCTTCACCGTATGGCTGAACGCCTGCGTTGCCGCTTTCGTCGCCACGATCTGATGGCGCGTTAGCGCGGTGCGCACGAAGAACACATCTAAAAGCGGCCCAGAGACGCCGGCGATCACATTTAGGCCAGTCACGCTCAGGCCACACAGCGCTGCATGCGCGGGCTTGGCCGCATCGAGATTGAAACGGTCTTTTGGAATCCACGCCAGCCCGGGCGTCAGCCCGAGCATGAGATAAACCCAAGCCTTGGTGGGCTGATACGTCACCAGCGCCAGTGCGCCCGCCGCAAGCGCCGAGCCCGCGCCGTAAAGCGCGATGATGCGCCAGTTGATGTGCGCTCGATGCAGCACCGCGCGCCAGCCGTTGGAGACAAACTGCACCGCCCCGTGCGTCACCATCGCCGCGCTGACAGGCATCGCCAGCGTCAGCGCGCCCATCAGCATGAGCCCGCCGGCCATGCCGAACACGCCAGAAACAGTCGCCGTGACCAGCACAACGAAAAGCAGAATGAGAGATGTTGCGAGCGGCCCCATGCGCGCGCCTCCTTCGTTTAGGTTGGAGAACGGCGCGGCGGGGAGCGCCCCGATGGCCGCAGCAAGGCGGCGCAACGCGTCAGCGACTAGCTTATCCGCATTTGGCCTGATTGCAACGCGTGCGGCGTGTCTGCGCCTGAGTTGGCCGTCAACGGATTGATGTCCGCTCCTGGCCGAGGCCGTGTGAAAACGCGCTCATCGAGGCCCGCTTTGGCGTTTTCAGCGCATTGGGCAAAGTCCTTTAGGCGGCAATCGCCCGCATTAGCGGGCTGACGCCGAAGAGCGCCGTTCAGATTGTAGGCCAGCACCTGAAGGCTCATCTCGGTTTTCACGTTCGGCAGCGTCCTTGTCAGGAAGTGCGTCGCGCCCATCCAGGCTTTGATGGTCTCCAACGGATGTTCTGCCGTTCGCCGGCGGATCGTCATGGCTTTGGGCATGCGATCGAGCCGCCGCTGCATCGCGTCGAGCACATCTTCGTGCTTCCATCGCCGGATCTGCTGGAAGCGCTCTGACGTGCACCGGGGTTTCAGCGGACAGTCGCCGCAGACGTCGAGATTTCTGTAGCGCACGAAGTCCGGGTCCGGCCCCCGCGTGGAGCGCTTCTTGGCCTGTGTCAGGAAATGACCGGCCGGGCACGTGTAGCGATCATGCGCGGCGTCATAGACGAAGTCCTGAATCGTAAAGCGCCCGCGCAGCGCTCCGCCCGATGTCTCGGTCTTCGGCACGATCGGCGCGACGCCCGCGCCGTCACAGGCGACGATCTGGTCGCCGCTGTAATAGCCCCGGTCCGCGAGCACAGTGATCGACTCATGTCCGCTCGCTTCGCGTGCCTTTTCGCCCATCGCTGCGAGCTGCGCGCGGTCGCTGCCGATATTGGTGACCTCGTGGGCGAGGACGAGGTGATGCTCGGCGTCGACGGCAAATTGGACATTGTAGCCGACGACGTCTGTACCTTTGCCATGACTCGACATGGCGCGCGCGTCTGGGTCGGTGAGAGAGACTTGCGCGCCGGGCGTTTCCTCCAGTCGGGCGCCCATAGCCTTCAGGTCCTCGACCCGTTGGCGAAGCCGCTCGATCTTTTCCTTGAGTCGCGGCGTTTTTTCTTCGGCAATTTCGCCGCCTTCTCGGTCGGCGCGCTCCAGCGCGATCAGATACCGAGCGATGTGGACCTCGGCCTGCTCGATGCGCTTGGCGACCTTGTTGATGGTGAAATTGTTGTCGCGGCTATTCACGGCTTTGAACTTGCTGCCATCGACCGCCACCAGCGATTTTGAGAACAGGCCGAGCTCGCGGCACAAGACGACGAAATGCGCGCACGTCCTCTGAATCGCCGGCCAATGATCTTTGCGGAAATCCGCGATGGTCTTGTGATCGGGCGCCAAGCGCCCCGTCAGCCACATCAGCTCGACATTGCGCTGCGCCTCGCGTTCGAGGCGTCGGCTGGACGCGATGGCGTTGAGGTAGCCATAGACATAGAGCTTCAGAAGCACCGCGGGATGGTAGCCCGGCCGGCCCGTAGCGCAGGGATCGACGGCGCCGAAGCCGAGCGCGCGCAAATCCAGCGTCTCGACAAACGCATCGACCGCCCGAACCGGGTTGTCGTCCGTGACAAAGTCCTCAAGATGTGCTGGAAACAACCCACCCTGATCGCGCGCTGCGCCTTCCACGAACCGCTTCATCGCAAGCCTCCCGCGTCACAGCGGAAGCTTGAACTGCTTCGTCGTTTTTACACAGCCTCGGCCCAAT
>JAEUMU010000037.1 GCA_016791325.1 Hyphomonadaceae bacterium | reverse complement strand
TGTGCACGCCCGGTTTGGTCCGGCGCGCACACCATCACTTTGAAATCGACCGCCCCATCCGCGTTGGTCAGCACGAACCAGCGCCCGTCCCAATGCGTCACCCTGTAAAGCACGTCCTCTTCGCGCCGATGAAACACGAGCGGCGCGCTTTCCGGCGCGGCGGCCGGAATTATATGGGTTTCCGAGGCCGCGTGATGCCCGGCATGGATAACAATGAACTCTTGGCTCTCCGTCACGTGCACGCCGAGGAAAAACCCGTCGTCCGGCTCGTCATAAACCAGCGTGTCTTCGCCCCCGCGCGCAGGGCGTCGGTACACCTTGGCCGGGCGGCCGTTCTCGTCGCGATAGGTCCAAAAGATGTAACGCCCATCGGGAGACCAGCAAAAATCTCCGGTGCAATTGTCTATCACGCTGTCGAGATCTTGCCCGCTCGCCAAATCTCTTACGCGAACCTGAAATATCTCCGAGCCGCGCTGGTCCACGGCGTAAGCAAACAACGCGTGCCCCGGCGCGTGTTGGGCCGAAGCTACCTTGTAGAACTTGTGCCCCTGCGCTTGCGCTTCCACATCAAGTAAAATGTGCTCGGGCCCTTCGAGCCCGCGCGGGCGGCGTGCATAGATCGGGTGTTGCGCGCCCATATTGAAGCGGCGGTAATAGTCCCAAGGTCCATCCGGCGAGGGCACGGTGGAATCGTCTTCCTTCACGCGCCCGCGCATTTCCTGATAGATGGCTTCTTGCAGCGCCGCCGTCGGCGCCATCATTGCGGCGGTGTAGGCGTTCTCGCGCTCCAGATGTTCGCGGATTTCTGCGTGAAGCAAGCCAGGCTCGCGCATCACCGCTTGCCAGTCTTCGTCCTTGAGCCACGCGTATTCATCCACACGCACGCGCCCCAATTGCTCGAAGCGGCGCGGATCGCGGCGGGCGATGGGCGGTGCGGGGCGAGAGGTCATGTCTGCCTTTACGTCAGGCGCAACAGCAGCGCTGTGGCGTCATCGCTCGGTTTGAAGCGCGGATGGCGTGCGCCGTCTGCGTCGGCGGTTTCGATGTTGCGCAGTTCGCGCCCCAACTCGTGCAGGCCCTTGTCCAGCGCCGCGCGCACCAGGCCCGCTTCGTCATACGCGCCGTAGCGATCGGTGAGCGCGGCGAAGCCGTCCGTCATCATCAGCAGGTGCGCCGGCCGCTCCAGCGTGAGCGTCCATGGGCGGGCATGCGCCACGCATGCAGGGTCAAGGCTGAAGGTCCAGCGCGCGCCCGGCTGGTTCAGTTGGGCGCGCCCTTCGCGCAGCCGCGCGAGCGCAGCATCTCGCAAGTAGAGCGGCTTTTCATCCTGGCCGGCCGTTGCTTGCTGCGCCGCGCGCGCGGCGTTGCTCTCAGCTTTGTCTTGCGCCGCGCCCACGCTCTGGGCTGCGCCATGTGCATCCAGCGCCACCACGCGGCAATCGCCCAGATCCAGCCCGCGCACGCCTTCGGTGCTTTGCTCCAGGTAAGCGATCGAAGCCACCGGCCATTTCCAGCGCTCCTGCGGCATGCCGCCGGCCTTTTCCAGAAACTCCAGCCGCGCCGCCGCCGAAACCGAACGCAGCGCCTCCAGCAACGCATCGCGCGTGTGCGTGTAGAGGTGCCCGCTCACCCATTGCGCCAGCCATGCGGCGTCGGAAGCTGAGCCTGTGAGCGGCTCGTCGTGCAGGTCGGTGGCGCCGTCGATCACCCAGGCGCGCCGCCGCGTGACGCCGAACGCATCGTCATTCTGCTTTTGGCGATCGCCCGCAAGCGAGATCGCTTCAACGACGGTCAGCATCAGGGATAGATCAGCGAAACCGTTTCGGCCACGCATGCCGGGCGGTTCTCGCCCTCAATCTCGATCGTGCATTCGTTGATCAGCTGGTAACCGCCGGCGCGCTGTTCGCACGAAAGCAGCTTGCTGCGCATCCGCAGTCGTGAGCCTACCGGAACCATGTTGGTGAAGCGCACTTTGTTGCAGCCGTAATTCAGGCCGCGGCTGATGCCCTGAAACATGGAGATGTTCTTGGATAAGAATGGGATCAGCGAGAGCACGAGATAGCCGTGCGCGATCGGCGCGCCCAGTTCCTTGGTTGCGCGCTCGATATCAACGTGGATCCACTGGTGGTCGCCGGTGGCGTCGGCGAAGCGGTTGATGCGGTCCTGCGTGATCTCCAGCCAGTCCGAAACGCCGATTTCCTGGCCCACCAGGCTGGGCAAGTCCGCTAACGCGATCTCGCGCATGCTTTGTCTCCTCGTGCTCGCCCCTGAGGTAAGCGGGCGGGGGGCGCTTGTCGAGCTAGGCGCCCGCCGGCGCCGTCTGGGTCCGCCCTAGCGTCACGCGCGCGCCCGCATAGAGGATCACCAGCGAAAAAATGAGCGGCGCCAGATGCATGCCCAGCGGCGTCATATCGATCACATTGAACAGCAGCGCGGCCCCGCAGCCGATCAGCACCGCGCCCCATACCTCCGCGCCGAACGCTTCGTTCACGCGCCGCGCGGCCACTACCGCCGCCAGCGGCGCCAGGCCGATCAGCAACAGGTCGTAATCCATCAGCCGGGGGTTCAGCAGCGCGCCAAGGCCAAGCCCAAACGCCACACGTTCCCAAACGCCCAGCTTGGCGCGCTCTGCCAGCGCGAACGCCGCGCCGATCATCGCCAGCGCAAACACCACATAGCCGGCATACATCGCCATGGGCCAATCGGGCAGGCGGAAATAGGCCCACCAGCCGAAGAAGCCAATCGCCTGCTCAAGCTTGTCCATCACCGCGCTGTCGAACATCGCGCGCCAGCCTGCGAGCTCCGGATCGGGAATCAGCATCGCGCCAACGCCCGCGCCCGCACACAGCACGCCCGCCCACGCGCCTGTCAGCAAGCGCCGCCAGATCGGCCGATACTCCAGCAGCAACAGCGCCAGGAACACGCCGTAAAGCGGCTTCAGCACGCACGCCGCCGCCACCGCCAGAATGAACAGAATGCGCCCGCGCGGCAGCGCCAGCGCCGCCAGCGCGATAAGCCCGTGCAGCACGTAAGAAATATTGCCGCTCGCCAGCGCGCCGCCAGTCAGCAGCGCCAGCATTGGCGCGCGCTCACGCCAACGCAGATCGCCCAGCGGTTTAGCGAACCCCAGCCACAACAGCAGCAGCATCGCCGGGAGGCAGAGCGCCAGATACGCCAGTCGCACGCCATCCATGCCCAACGCGTCGATCGCCGGCGCCAGCGCGCGCGCGATCCACGGCGCGTACACATAACCCGGCGTGCCGAAGCCCTCGCAGAATTGAGCCGGCGCATACATCGATACGCCGCCCGCCACGTTGCCCGCCGCGCATGCCAGTGCGTTGAAATCGATGCCGAACTCTTTGCCCTTGGTGATGCGCCCGATCAGCCCGCTCAGCGCCGGCAGCATGAATACGGCCGTCGCGATCCAGAGCCCCCAGCGCGTCGTTCGCCGGGCCCACCAAGCATGAATGCCGCTCATATCGTCCCCATTTCCGCCTCGGGCTTCCTAGCAATTATAGCCCTTGGGCGCGTGGCTTCCTGTTCCCCCCGGCGGTTGCGGGCCAGCTATCCGCCCGCGGAGGGCGAACTGCGCCGAACCAGCGTTGCCCCCCCAAGCGACGCACGCTATCTGCCCCCCATGTCCCTAGACCCGCTCGCGCCAGGCACCCTGGCCCTCGCCGAAGAATTCGGTCTTTCCAAGGATGAATACGATCTCGTCCTGAAGAAGCTCGGCCGCACCCCTAACGTCACAGAACTGGGCGTCTTCTCAGTGATGTGGAGCGAGCATTGCTCCTACAAATCGAGCCGCGTGCACCTGGCCAAATTCCCCACCAAGGCGCCGCACGTAATTTACGGCCCGGGCGAAAACGCGGGCGCCATCGATATCGGCGAGGGGCTCGCCGCCATTTTCAAAATGGAAAGCCACAACCATCCCAGCTTCATCGAGCCGTTCCAGGGCGCGGCAACCGGCGTCGGCGGCATTTTGCGCGACGTGTTCACGATGGGCGCGCGCCCGGTGGCGATCATGAACGCGCTGCGCTTCGGTTCCCCCGATCATCCCAAAACGCGCAAGCTGGTCGATGGCGTGGTTTCCGGCATCAGCTTCTACGGCAATTGCGTCGGCGTGCCGACGGTTGGCGGGGAGACGAATTTCGACGCGCGCTACAATGGCAACATCCTGGTCAACGTGTTTTGCCTGGGCATCGCCCCGAAGGACAAAATCTTCACCGCCGCCGCCAAGGGCGCCAACAACCCGGTCGTCTATGTCGGCGCCAAAACGGGGCGCGACGGCATCCACGGCGCGACGATGGCGAGTGCGGAGTTCGTGGAAGGCGAAGATGGCCTGCGCCCTACCGTGCAAGTCGGCGATCCTTTCCTTGAAAAGCTGCTGATCGAGGCCTGCCTTGAACTGATGGCGACAGACGCCATCATCGGCATTCAGGATATGGGCGCGGCGGGGCTCACATCCTCTTCCGTCGAAATGGCCTCAAAGGGCGAGGCCGGCATCGAGCTTGATCTTGATAAGGTGCCCGCGCGCGAAGAGGGGATGACGCCCTACGAATTCATGCTCAGCGAAAGCCAGGAGCGCATGCTCATGGTGCTGAAGCCCGGCCGGGAGGCCCAGGCGCAGGCGATCTTCGAAAAATGGGGGCTGGACGCCGCCGTCATCGGCGTCACCACAACGACAGGCAATCTCACGCTGCGTTGGCATGGCGAAATCGTCTGCGATATCCCCCTCGGCCCCTTGGCGGACGAAGCGCCGAAATACGAGCGCCCCTACGTGCAGCCGCTCAAGGCGATTCCGCTCACAGCGGGCGAGCACGCGCGCCTTATCAGTGATTATCCCGGCTTCGCCGCGTCGCTTTCCAAATTGCTCGCCACGCCCGATCAAGCCTCCAAGCGCTGGATTTGGGAGCAGTATGATCGCCACGTTCAGGGCGATACGCTGGCCGATAGCGGCAGCGACGCAGCGATCATCCGCCTCTACGGCTCATCGCGCGCACTCGCCATGACGTGCGACGTCACGCCCCGCTACGTCGAAGCGGATGCGTATGAAGGCGGCAAGCAAGCTGTCGCTGAAGCTTGGCGAAACCTTAGCGTCACAGGCGCCCGCCCGCTCGCCGTCACGGACAATCTCAATTTCGGCAATCCGCAGCGCCCCGAAATCATGGGCCAGATCGTTTACGCCATCGAAGGCATGGCGGAAGCTTGCCGCGCTTTGGCGTTCCCAGTCATCAGCGGCAACGTCTCGCTCTATAACGAAACCAACGGCCAGGCCATTCTGCCCACGCCCGCCATCGGCGGTGTCGGCATCCTTGATAACTTTGAGCGCCGCGCCACCGCCGATAAGCTGCAGCAGGGCGATGCGCTGGTGCTGGTCGGCGAAACCAGCGGGCATCTCGGCCAATCCATCTATGCACGCGATCTGTTCAAGCTCGGCGGCGCGGCGCCCGCGGTCGATCTGGCGCTGGAAAAGAAGAACGGCGATTTCGTTCGCGCGCTCATCAGCGATGGCCTCGTCAGCGCGGCACATGATCTTTCCGATGGCGGCCTCGCCATCGCCGCCGCCGAGATGGCGTTGGGCTCTGATGTTGGTGTGCAGCTTGGCTACCAGGGCGATCTCGCCGACGCCGCGTTCCTCTACGGCGAAGATCAAGCCCGTTATCTTATCGCCTTGCCGGCCGCCAAACTGAACACGCTCGATCAGCGCGCCCGCGCCGCCGGCGTGGCCTATCTCGTCGTCGGCGAGGCCGGCGGCCGGGAGCTGAGCTTCCTGGGCGCCAGCGGCCAGCGCGAGCGCGTGGGCCTGGAAGACTTGCGCAAGGCTCACGAAAGCTGGCTGCCCGCCTATATGAAGAAGGCGCACTAGCCGGCGAACCAGCCCCTCTCCCTCCGGAGAGGGAGGGGAGATTGACTTGAAATACGATTACGACCTCTTCGTCATCGGCGCGGGCTCGGGCGGGGTGCGCGCCGCGCGTTTGGCGGGCGCGGCTGGCGCGCGCGTGGCCGTGGCCGAGCAGGTGCAGATCGGCGGCACCTGCGTGCTACGTGGCTGCGTCCCGAAGAAGCTTTTCGTCTACGCCAGCGAATACAGCCAAAGCTTCCGCGACGCGAAAGCCTATGGCTGGTCGGTCGATTGGGCGCGCTTCGATTGGCCCACGCTGCGCGATAACGTCCAGACGGAGGTGAACCGGCTCTCCGGCCTCTACAAGCAGAACCTCGATCGCAACAAGGTCGAGAGCTTCGAGGATCGCGCCGTCGTCACCGGCCCGCACGCCGTTCGTCTCACCCGCGAAGGCAAAAGCCTTACCGCCGAACGCATTCTCATCGCTGTCGGCGGGCACACCTATCGCCCGCGCGAAATCAAAGGCCAGGAGCTGGGAATCACTTCTACGGACGCCTTCCTGATGGAAACGCTGCCGTCGCGCATTCTCATCGCCGGCGGCGGCTTCATCGCGCTTGAGTTCGCCACCATCTTCAACGGTCTCGGCGTCGAGACCACTGTGGTCTATCGCGGCGAGCGGGTCTTGCGCGGTTTCGACCATGACATTCGCGCCCATGTGCAAGCCGAGATGGAGCGCGCGGGGGTGAAGATTCTGTGCGGCTCTGTGATCGAGGAAATCGCGCCGCTGGCGCAGAACCGCAAACTGGCCAAGCTCTCCAACGGCATGCAGATCGAGGCCGATCAGGTGATGTGGGCGGTGGGGCGCGAGCCGAACACCCAGGGGCTTGGCCTGGAGTCCGCGGGCGTGCGGCTCAACGCGCGCGGCGCCGTGGCCGTCGACGAGTATTCACGCTCCAGCACGCCCTCCATCTGGGCGGTGGGCGATGTCACCGATCGCATCAACCTCACGCCCGTCGCCATCCGCGAGGCGCAGGCGTTCGCGCAGAGCGAATTTTATGGCGCGCCCACCACGTTCGATCACGCCGATGTCGCCTCCGTTGTCTTCTGCAGCCCGCCGGTCGGCGTCGTAGGGTTGACGGAAGAGCGCGCGCGCGAAGAAGGCCATAAGCTCAAGATTTTCCGCACCACCTTCCGCACCATGAAGCATGTACTGGCAGGTAATGAGCAGCGCACGCTGAT
>JAEUMU010000238.1 GCA_016791325.1 Hyphomonadaceae bacterium | reverse complement strand
ATTTCTTGCATGCACGGGCCTTTAACATGAGTCGGGCGCCGGAAATCGGATCGCCCGTGCATCGAGCGGGCGCCGCTGGAGCGAAATGGCTCAGGCGCCGCTGTGCGGTGGGTTATCTTGGCGCCTTGGCGGGGGCCGCGGTGCTTGTTCTGGGGCGGTTTGGTTTATGAGTCAGGAGGCGGTTTCGGCGGCATCGGGCAGGGCCCGGCTGGCGCGTTGGTTCGCCCCGCGCCCGGCCCATTGGCGCGAAACGATGCTGCTCATTGGCGCGTGCACGCTGTTGCTGATGGCGCCGGCGCTGCTCAATGGCCGTCCCTTTCTGTTTTACGATAGCGAGCAGTATTTCAACGTCGGCGAGCGCATGCTTGAGCAAGTGGGCGAAGTCCTCGCGCCCGCCGCCGCTGCGCCCGCCGCGCCCGCCGAAGCTGCGCCGGAAGCAGGTGACGTCGTGGCGCGCGAAGGGGGGCGGGCAAGCTTCTACGGAGGGCGCTCTCCCGCTTACAGTGTGTTTCTTGTCGGCCTTACGGCGCTGCTCGGCATGTGGGCGGTGGTGCTGGCGCAGGCCTTTCTTGGCGCGGCGCTGATCACGCGTTTCGTCGATCTTGTTTTGGGCGGGCGCAGTGCGGCTCTCGTGCTGCTGGCGGCGGCTGTATGCAGCGGCGTTTCGTCGGCCGGCTTTCACGCTGGCTTGATGATGCCTGATATGTTCGCTGGCATCGGCGTGCTGGCGCTGTTGTGCCTGCTTATCGGCGCGCCGCGCCTGCTCGAACACGCCGTGCTCGCAGGGCTCGTTTTCGTCGCCGCCACCACCCACCAATCCACATTGGGGCTGTTGGTGGTGCTGACGCTCAGCGCGGGTCTGCTGGGCTTGGCGCCGCTCAGCTGGAAGCCCGCGCGCGGCGTCATCGCCTCCCTGGCCGCAGCCATCGTCGGCGCCGTAGCACTCAACAGCGCCTACGCCGCCATGGTCGAGCGCATCACCGGACATCAGTTGGGGTCAGCGCCTTATCTCACTGCGCGCCTGATCGGCGACGGCACAGGCGCGCGCTATCTGCGCGAGCGCTGCGCCGGCAGCACGCTCGTCACCTGCGCCTTCGCCACGGACAATTATCACGATCACAACGATTTCCTCTGGGGCGGCAGCGGGGCGGCGCACAATTTCGTATCCGCTCCGCCGGAGGTGCAACGCGCGCTGGCGGAAGAGCAGGCGCACTTCGTGGTGGCCGTCGCCGCCGCCTATCCGTTGCAGCAGGCGGGCGCCTCCATCGCCAACGCATTCTCGCAATTCTTCGCCGCCGGCGTGGCCGAGATCGATCATGGCGCACTTCGCATGGTGCGCGAACCCGCCTTCGTTCATTCCAGCGTCATCGCCGCCACGCCCAACACCGCCGCTTGCGTCGCCAGCCCCGCCGCCTGCGCGCATCGCCCTCCGATTGCCGGAGCGTGGCAATATCTTGTGCTGATCGCCAACGGGGTCTCGGCTCTGGCGCTGATCGGCCTGGCCGGGTTTTGGGCCGCGCGCCGATGGGGCGGGGACGGGCAGGCCCTGGCCCAGGCCGATCGCCTGTTCGCCGTTTGCGTGCTGATCGTGCTTGCGCTCGTCGCCAATGCGGCGATCTGCGGCGTTCTGGCCGGCGCGCATGATCGCTATCAGGCGCGCATCGCGTGGCTGGCGCCGCTCCTGCTTGTCGCGCTCACGCCGTTTCTGTCAAAACGCATCGCCCATGCGCGCCGCTCCTGATCTTCGCCGTCCGGTTGTTCGTTATACGCTCGCGTCGGCGGCGCTGCTCGCGTTCGATTTCGCGATCACGTTTCTGCTGCACGGGATCGCCGGCGTTTCGCTCACTCTATCGGCTGCCGTCGCCTTTGTGGCGGCAGGGGCGCTTAGCTATTTCGTGCATGAATTTTGGACCTTCCCGCGTGATCACGCGGCGCTCTCCTCGCGCCGGGCGGTGCAGGTGTTTGTGGTGCTGGCCGCGGCGTTCAGCGGGCGGGTGGGCGTCATCGCCATTCTCGAGGCTTGGCGCGCTCCGGATGCGATCCTGGCGCTGATCTATTTCGCCGCCGGCGTGGCGGTGTCGTTCTCGATCAACTTCCTCGCGAACAAGCTCTGGGTGTTTCGCTAGCGCTCACGCCCGCAGCTTGCCCATTACAATGCTGTCGCGCACGCCCAGATGCGTTTTCCAGTTCCCGCGCAAGAGGCCCTCGCGCTGAAACCCGGCGCGCAGGAAGAGCGAGATCGAATTGGTGTTGTCGGGGTCGATGTCGGCCGCCAGCCGGTGCATGCCCAGCGCGCCGAACGCGTGGCCCTCCACCAGCTCCAGCGCTTTCGAGGCCAGCCCCCGCCCGGTGGCCTCGCGGCGCATGATGATGCCCAGTTCGCCCACGCCGTCGCGCACTTCAAACAGCGCCACCCGCCCCAGCGCCTCACCGCCATGTTCGGTGATGGCCCAGCAATGGGCGCCTTTCATCGCCAGCGTCTCTTCGATGTAGGCGCGCGTCTCCTCCACGCTCTGGTGCGCCGGGGTGCCCCAATATTGGTGCGCTTGGGGATCGCCGTGCGCGGCGTAAAGCGCCTCTGCATCGGCGGGCTCGAGCGCCCGCAACACTACGCCTGCCGCCTTCAGCCGCGGCGGCTTCATTGCGCCGCCTCAGCCTTTGCGCGTTCGCTGGCGCGTACTTTCACGCTTTCGCTGCGCAGCTGGCCGCAGGCGGCAAGAATATCGCGCCCGCGCGGCGTGCGGATGGGGGAGCA
>JAEUMU010000222.1 GCA_016791325.1 Hyphomonadaceae bacterium | reverse complement strand
GTTGAGCATCGTAGGGGAGCAGACCCTGCCGGTTGGCTGTCTCATCAACGCATGGCCCCCCAGAGCGCCTTGAACGCTTCATGTCCGCGCCGGATGGAAAACGCTCCGCGCGGGACGCGCGCGCAAGCGCACACCCCGATTTGTTTTTCCCACGCGCGAGTTTGCGCGCGCGTCCCGCTCTCCCGCCCAACGCCGGCCGCCGCCGGCGGCGCGGGCGCGTACGCCCGTGTTTTATCGCAACGGGTGGGGCGGCTAGGAGCGAACGGAGGCGCCTTGATGGCGCTCGATCCAAGCCGCGAACGCATCGGCGAAACGCTGAAACAGCGCCCGCGTCTTCACATCGGCGAAGTCACCCTCGCCGTTCAACAGTTTAGCGGCGCCGCCAATATACATTTCCGGCTGCTGCAGCATCGGCATGTCGAGAAACGTCGCCATCTGACGCAGATGATGATTGGCCCCGAAGCCGCCGAGTGCGCCGGGCGAAACACTCATGATCGCCGCCGGCTTGCCCGCTAACACGCTCTTCCCGTAAGGCCGTGAGCCAACATCGATTGCATTCTTCAACACGCCAGGCACGGAGCGATTGTATTCCGGCGTCACGAGCAACACCGCGTCGGCGCTTCTGATCTGATTGCGAAATCGCGACCACGGCTCAGGGACGTCGTCCTTCTCGAGATCTTCATCATAAAACGCCAGATCGCCGATCTCGACGAACACAAAACGCAAATCCTGCGCAAGCGTCGCCAAGGCTTCCGCGGTTTTGCGGCTCCAACTGGCCGCGCGCAGCGAGCCAACAAGAACGGCGACGGTGTGTTGTGGCATGGGGATCTCCTCGCCCTTGCCAACGCGCCCGCCGCCCAGTGGTTCACTCAGAGCGCGCTAGAATGCGCCCAGAATTGCGCCAATCAGCGTGAACTGCAGCGTATGATAGCCGCCGTTGATCAGCCAAAGCTGCAGCGGGCGCATCTCGAACAGGTAGGAAATGCCGTACGAGGTCGCGACCCAGCACAAACCCGCCGTCAGCCCGTAAAGCGCGCCCGTCGCTGCATCCAGATCAGGGCCGAGGAAAATTACAAACGTCGCCGCCGCGATCAGCGAAAGCACGAACGAGCCGCCGAACACGAGCGCCTTGTTGGCGCCCATCGCCTGTTCGCGCGTGAGGCCAGCCGCCTTCAGCCACGCATTGCCGAACAACGCGCCATACCAGAGCCCGCCAAGCACAAACGAACTCATCGCCGCGGCGAACACCGCGACCCAATTGATCTCCATTGTCTGCTCCTCCCGATAGGCCGCTTCACGCGGTCGCTTTGGCTGCTTGTTCCAACAGCTCGAAATGGGCGCGCAGCTGCGTCACCGCACGGTCGAAATACGCGACGTCGCGATGGGTGCGCGCTTGCATCACGCCGCCCTCCATCGCCGTCAGCACGAACTGTGCAAGCGCGCCCTTATCCACGTCCGGCGGAATGCGCTTGCCCGCGGCGTCGAGGCAGCGCTCGATCGCTGCGGTCCAGTTGGCGAAATTCGCGGCCAGCAGCTCACGCACGCGCGGGTCCGGCTCATGCAGCTCCAGCGCCAGCGAACCGATCGGGCAGCCATAGGTGCAATCGCTCTCCACGATCATGGTGCGATAGCCGTTCAGCAGCGCGAAAATCTTCTCGATCGGATCGGCAACCTGCCCCCAGGCCGGCTCCAGCAACATCTGCTCGATGCCTTCGCGATACGCCTCCAGAACCCCGATCAGCACATCCTGCTTGGAGGGAAAGACGTGATAGAGGCTGCCGGAATTGAGCTGCGTGCGGCTCAACAGATCGGCAACGGAGGTCGAATTGTAGCCCTTCAGCCAAAACAGCTCCATCGCCGCCTGGATGATCTTGTCGCGGGGGCTGGCCATGTTCATCGGCGCTTGTTTGAACGATCAATCAAGACGCTGTCAAGCGCGATGCTGCCAGCGGCCTCCTTGCCTACTTGCCGCGCGCCAACGCTGGCACGATCGCCTCGTATTCCGCCTTGCTGAGCGCCAAAGAGCCCAAAGGCAGCGCCTGGCCCTGCTCGATCAGCACAGCGCAGCGCTGCTTGCTCCAGCCGCCCTGAACATAAAACAGCGCCATGCGCGCGCCACGATCGGTATCGACGCGCCAGCCGAACGCGCGCACATCGGGCCCCTCCGGCCAGAGAACGCGCATCGGCGCGGCGCCGCTCGTAGTCAATCCGCCCAGCTTCAGTTGCGCCATCTCACAGAGCGCCTTCACCGCGCGATGTGCGGGATCGGTAGTCTCGCGCTCGATGCGCAGCCGCTCGGCCTGTTCGCGCCGCTGCGCCCGCAACGGATTGGCCGCCACCACGCGCTGCAAATAGGCCGGCGCCTCCGCATCGGGAATGATCCTGGTCTTGCGCAGACTCTTCAGCCAAGTCTTGTGACGCGGCGCGAGCGGCTCGCTCTGTTCCAGCGCCGCGAAGCGCCGATCGAGTTCACGCAGGCCGCGCCGCACATCGCGCAGCCCCGCCTGCACCGCGGCCTTGCGTGCGCGCTTCGCATCAGGCTGCTTCAATCTCGCCGCCAGATCGAACACTTCGACATACGGATCGGCCAGCATGCTCTTGAGGCCCGCGCGCGCGCACTTCACGGCGATTGGGTCGGCGATGCGATTATCGAAGTATTGCTCAAGCCCGCCTTGGCGCGCCTGTTGCACGAAATCCTGCGCGTAGTAGCTCCACATCGCCTCTTGCGCGAACTCACCCGGCAGAAAGAGGCCCGCCACCCGCATCGCGTGCGCATAATTGGTGGCTGCTGTGACGAGCGCGTTTGGATCGGCCTGATCGGCCGCGCTCTGAGGCAGGATGATCTCATCGACCAGCACGCCCTGAAACGTGCTCATGGGATCGCCGCCGGCCAGCGTCGCGCGCTGGTGTTCGGCCAGCCATCCTTCCGGCGGCGTCGCCGGTGTCTCCACGACCTCGCTGTCGTTCATCGCCCCACCGCCACCCAAGCGCCTAGTCGATATCCTCCACCGCCGCCTCGCCCGCGCCCGACACCCGCGCGGCCAGCGAAGCGGCCATGAACTGATCCAAGTCCCCGTCCAGCACCCCTGATGTGTCCGACGTTTCCACGCCGGTGCGCAAGTCCTTCACCATCTGATACGGCTGCAGCACGTAGGAGCGGATCTGCCGGCCCCAGCCGATTTCGGTCTTGGAATCCTGCAGCTTCTGGGCTTCTGCCTCGCGCTTCTGCAACTCCGCCTCGTAGAGCCGCGCGCGCAGCATATTCCAGGCGGTTGCCCTATTCTTGTGCTGGCTGCGCTCGGCCTGGCAGGCCACGACAATGCCGGTTGGCATGTGCGTGAGCCGGACAGCGCTATCAGTCTTGTTGACGTGCTGGCCGCCGGCGCCAGAGGCGCGGTAGGTATCGGTGCGCACGTCCTTATCCAGAATTTCGATTTCGATCGTGTCGTCGATTTCGGGATAGACCCACACGCTGGCGAACGAGGTGTGGCGGCGCGCGTTGGAATCGAAAGGCGAAATGCGCACCAGCCGATGCACGCCCGCTTCGGTTTTGAGCCAGCCATAGGCGTTATCGCCTTCGACGCGCACGGTGGCGGACTTGATGCCCGCCGTATCGCCGCCCTGCTCTTCCAGCAGCTCGACCTTGTAACCGTGCGCCTGCGCCCACCGCATGTACATGCGCAGCAGCATGGAGGCCCAATCTTGGCTCTCCGTGCCGCCGGCGCCGGAATTGATTTCGATGAACGCGTCGTTGCCATCGGCTTCGCCCGAGAGGAGCGCTTCCAGCTCTGCCTTGGCTGCGCGCTCGCGCACCTGCTTGAGCGTCTGTTGCGCTTCGGCGACGAGGCTCTCATCGCCTTCGGCTTCGGCCATTTCAGCGAGTTCCAGCGTGTCGCGCAGATCGCGCTCAAGCGAGAGCACGGCGCCCATGCCGGCATCGAGCTTGTTGCGCTCGCGCATGAGCTTCTGCGCCTTCTCGGCGTCGTTCCAAAAATCGGGGCGCTCGGTGAGCGCGTTCAGTTCATCGAGACGGACTTGGGCGCGATCCCAGTCAAAGACGCCTCCGCAACAGGGCGGCGGCGGATTCGATCTCTTCGGCCAGGGTGGCGAGTTCTGCGCGCATTATTTGGTGCTCAAGATTAGGGACTGCGAAATTATGATGCTGGATTTAAGCATGGCGCCTGCAAACGCAAGCGCTTGCGCCAAACACCGCCAGCCAAATCCCACGCCCTAATAGAGCCCGCCCAGATCTTCCTCGTTGCGCGGCTCCTGAGGACGCAGCGGCTGCGTCGCTTGCGGGGTCAGCGCCTGTTCGAGGCCAGAGAGCACGCGCGGATCGATCGGGTCGGTGCCGCCGAACACGAACGGCGAAGAACTCACCTCGCGCGTGGGCTCCGTGCCGGGACGGAAGGCCTCCAGAATCGTCTGCGTCGTGCCCGGCCCTGGCAGGCCGCCAGTCTGGTAATCGACGCGCACAAGGCGCACGCCGGCGGGAATACGGAACGGCGTGGCCGGCGTATCGCGCAGCGCTTCGCGCATGAAGTCGCGGAAGATCGGCGCCGAAATGCGCCCGCCCGTCTCGCCTTCGCCCATATCGCGCGGCTGATCGAAGCCGGCCCACACGCCAACGACGAGATCGGGCGAGAAGCCGATGAACCAAGCGTCGCGATAATCGTTGGTGGTGCCGGTCTTGCCGCCAAGGGGCATGCCTAGCGAAGCGATGGTGGTGGCGGTGCCGCGCTGCACGACGCCCTCCGACATCGACACGATCTGATAGGCGGTGACGGCGTCGAGCACCTGCTCACGCGTGTCGGCCAGTGCGGGCGGGCCTTGGCGCGTCCACGCGCCCTGGCACCCTTCGCAGGGGCGTTGATCGCGCCGGAACACAGTGCGCCCGGTGCGATCCTGGATGCGGTCGATGATGACCGGCTGCACCCAGCGCCCGCCATTCACGAACATGGCGTAAGCGGTGGTGAGGCGGGCCAGCGTCGTCTCGCCGGCGCCAAGCGCCAGCGCGAACACAGCCGGCGTGCGCTCGCCGTAAACGCCGAGCCGGCGCCCATATTCAAGCACGCGATCGGCGCCCATTTCATAGGCGATGCGCGCCGTCATGGCGTTACGCGACATTTCCAGGCCGCGCCGCAGCGTCGTCGGCCCGTAGAATTCGCGCGAATAATTCTCCGGCGACCAATTGGTGCCATCTCCGGCGGCGATGGCGAGCGGGCCATCCTCGATCAGCGTCGAGGGCGTCAGCCCGTAATCGAGCGCGGCCGCGTACACGATCGGCTTGAAGGCGGAGCCCGGCTGGCGCTGCGCCTGCGTGGCGCGGTTGAGGCCGTTCGCATCGTTGAACGAATAGCCGCCCACCATCGCCAGCACGCGCCCAGTGTGCGGGTCCATGGCGATCAGCGCGCCCTGGATTTGCGGCACCTGGCGCAGCTGGTAGCGATTATTCTGCCCCGGCAGCGCATAAATGATCGAGCCGCGCCGCAAAGCGCGATCGGCGTTGCCGCGCGCGCCTTGCGCGGCCCATTGCGCATCCTCGGTGACGAGGCGCCCGGTTTCGCCGCGCTCATCGGTAATGGTGACGGTATTGCCCTGCACGTTGGTGACGATCGCACGCACCCAGCCCGAAAGCTGCGGCGGCGCAGCCGCTTGGCGCAATTGCACGGGAATATCCCCGGACGGATCGCCCGCCCCCAGCGGCCCGCGCCACGCGTGCCGGCGATCGTAGGATTCGAGGCCCGCGCGCAGCGAACGCGCGGCGGCAAGCTGCAGACGCGTATCGAGCGTGGAGCGGATCGAAAGGCCGCCGTCATATACGGCGCTCTCGCCGTATTGCGACTGCACCTGGCGGCGCACCTCTTCGACGAAATGTGAGGCGGCGACAAATTGATCGCCGGCTAGACGATCGACCGATTGTAGCGGCTGGGCGCGCGCTTCAGTGGCTTGCGCTTCGGTGATGTAGCCGCGCTCGAGCATGCGCCCGATGGCGTAATCGCGACGCTCCACGGCGCGCGCATGGTGGCGCACGGGATGATAGTTGGCCGGGCCCTTCGGTAAGATGGCGAGATACGCCGCTTCGGCGATGGTCAGCTCCGAGAGCGGCTTGTCGAAATAGTTGAGCGCCGCTGCGGCCACGCCGTAGGCGCGGTTACCCAGGTAAATCTGGTTCAGGTAGAGCTCGAGAATGCGATCCTTATCAAGCGCGCGCTCGATGCGCTGCGCCATCAGCGCCTCGCGTAGCTTGGTGTAAAGCGCGCAGAACAAGCCGCCGACGCCGCCGCTGCATTCGGCGGCGCGCCCTGTGAGCATGTTGCCGGCCACCTGCTGGGTGATGGTGGAAGCGCCCTCAAGCCGGCGCCCGCGCAATACGTTGCCGACGTTCGACACCATCGCCCGCGCGATGCCGGCGTAATCGAGCCCTTCGTGCTCGAAGAAGCGCGCGTCCTCCACCGCGACAAACGCGTTCTTCACGTGATCTGGAATTTGCTCGATGGGCACGAACACGCGCTGCTCGCGCGCGAACTCCGCCACCAGCGCGCCGTCGCCGGCGTGGACGCGGCTAGTGACGGGCGGTTCGTAATTCTGCAGCTCCTCCAGCGAGGGCAGGCCCTGTAGCGCGGCGATCAAGAATACGATGACGGCAAGCACGCCCGCGCCCGCGGCGACGCCCAAGCCGATGAACACGCGCTTCCATGGGAATCCGCCGCCGCCGCTGCCGCCGCCGCCACGCCCTCGCCCGCCACGGTCGCGGCTGTCGTAATCGTCGTAGTCGTCGTAATCGTCGTCACGATCCCAACGGCGATCTTGGTAACCTGTACGCGCCATGGCGCCCCGCTTCTGCTCGCGCTCTCACTGGTGCGGCCCGCCTCGGCTGGCAATACGGCGCGATTATGGCCGGGACCGAACTGGCCGCACGCTAGTGCTCATA
This sequence comes from Hyphomonadaceae bacterium, assembly GCA_016791325.1. Lineage (GTDB taxonomy): Bacteria > Pseudomonadota > Alphaproteobacteria > Caulobacterales > Aquidulcibacteraceae > Vitreimonas. The sequence goes on along the minus strand of JAEUMU010000222.1, from coordinate 6,124 downwards.
GCTTAAGATTCGAGCCGCTTTTAGGCGCTTGCGGCGTAGAGCTGGGGACTGGCGAAATAGGCGTCCACCGCTTGGGCCATGGCGCCGGCCATGGCCTGGCGCTCCCGCGGGTTAGCCAGCCGGCGTTCGTCCGCGACGTTGCTCAGGAATCCGGTCTCGATCAGCACCGCAGGCACGTCCGGCGCCAGCAGCACGAAGAACCCCGCGCTGCGGTGGGTATTGGTGAGAAGCGGCGCCACTTCGCCCAAACGCGGGATCAGCACTTGCGCGAACTGAGCCGAGCGATTGGTGGTTTCGCGCTGGAAAAGATCGACCAGAACGTCGTGCGCCACGCCCTGGCGCGGCGCCTCGCCGAGATCAATATCCCCATTCTGGCGGTTCATAATGCTCTGCGCGCGCTGGGCGCCGGTGTCGGAGAGGGTATAGACGGAAGCGCCCCGCGCCTCGCCGTTGCGGTGGGAGTCCGCGTGGACGGAGATGAACAAATCCGCGTTCTGGGCGCGGGCGATGCGCACGCGCTCGGCGTGTTCGACGTAACGGTCGGCGTCGCGGGTGAGGATCACCTGATATTGGCCGCGCTGCTCAAGCGCCGCGCGCAGCTGCAACGCAGCGTCGAGCACGACATCCTTCTCACGTACGCCGGTTGTGCCGATGGCGCCGGGATCACGCCCGCCGTGGCCGGCGTCGACCACCACAACGCGGCGGCGGCCTTGGCGGCCCCAGGTCTCGCGCGGCGGGGGGGCGGCGGCGATCGGGGCGGTGGCGGCGAGATCAAAACGCAGCTCCGGGCTGCGCCGGCCGCCAAGCTCCTGGCGCACAAGCGCCGCCGGTGCGGCGAGATCGAGCACCAAGCGGGAAGCGCCGGCGTGCTGAGCGAAACGGTAACGGCGGACCACGCCCGCGCCCGGGCCCTCGCCCGAGGCGCCCTGCGGCATCACCCACTGCGCCCCAGCCACGTCGATCACGAAACGATCTGGGCCGCTTAGGAACATTGTCCTAGCCGATGCCGGGCTGGAGAGCGCCATGGAGACGCGCACAGCTTGGCCGGCCTCCTCCACCATCACGCCGCGAATGGCAGCGGGGGCATCGGCCCAGGCGCGCCCGCTCAGTGCGGCCGCCCCTAGGGCGGTCGCGCCGGCGAACAGAAGTGAGCGGCGGGAAAGGTCCATGAAGGCCCGGAAACTAGCGCAGGCCGCTTGCTATCAAGTTGAAAAGGTGGGTGAACGCTGCGTTAACTGCAGTTGCCGAGACAAGCGCCCGCGCCGCTTTTCATTACCAAACAAATCATGCATGGTGCGCCGTATCGCCGGATGCGCCGCCAGGGATTTCCCAAGAGCGCCCGGCGCGCTCCCGCCAACGCGGACCGGCGAACCTGGCCCTTGTGAGGCGCTGCCTAGCGCCCGCGTTCGGGCCGAGCGAGGCCCCCCGGCAACTGGAGCGTAAGCGCCGCCTGTTCAGGCGGCGTCAACTGGAGCCGCCTTATGATCCGCACCGCGATCGATACCAGCCCGGGAGGCCTCAAGGCCCCGAGCGGCGATCGCGCAGGATCTTCCCTTATGACTTTGCGCCGCCTCGCCGCCTCCGCCCCGGTTCGTTCCGGACGCTCGGAGGCCAGTGCGCGCCGCGCATACGGAGCCCATCTCGATGGCCAAGAAAATGCTGATCGACGCCGCCCACCCGGAAGAGACCCGGGTTGCGGTGCTCGACGGAAACCGCGTTGAAGACTTCGATTTCGAAACCGCATCCAAGAAACAACTCCGGGGCAACATCTATCTGGCGAAGGTGACGCGCGTTGAGCCGTCGCTGCAGGCCGCGTTCGTGGAATATGGCGGCAACCGCCACGGCTTCCTCGCCTTCTCCGAAATCCACCCCGACTATTACGCCATCCCCCACGCCGATCAGGAAGCGATCAAGGCCGAACTCGCGGCCGCCGAAGCCGCCGCCGACGATGAGGAGGAAGACGAAGAAGCCGCCGACGAGCGCCGCCGGCGCGTGCTCACACGCCGCTACAAGATCCAGGAAGTGATCCGCCGCCGGCAGATCATGCTGGTGCAGGTGGTGAAGGAAGAGCGCGGCAACAAAGGCGCCGCGCTGACGACCTACCTCTCGCTCGCCGGGCGCTATTGCGTGCTGATGCCGAACACCGGCCGCGGCGGGGGCATTTCGCGCAAGATCACCCAAGCCGCCGATCGCAAGCGCCTGAAGAAGATCGCCACCGATCTGGAAGTGCCGCAGGGCCAGGGCCTGATCATCCGCACCGCCGGCGCCAAGCGCACCAAGACGGAGATCAAGCGCGATTACGAATATCTCTCGCGCGCGTGGGAAACCATTCGCGACGATACGCTGAAATCCATCGCGCCCGCGTTGATCTACGAGGAAAGCTCGCTGGTGAAGCGCGCGATCCGCGATCTCTACGACAAGGACGTGGATGAAATTCACGTCGAAGGCGACGGCGCCTACAAAGAGGCCAAAGATTTCGTCCGCATGCTGATGCCTTCCCACGCCAAGCGCGTGCAATTGTGGAAGGATCCCACGCCGATCTTTGCGAAAATGGGCGTCGAGCGGCAGCTCGACAATATCTACTCGCCCATCGTTACGCTGAAGAGCGGCGGGTATATCGTCATCAACCAGGCCGAGGCGCTGGTGGCGATCGACGTCAACTCCGGGCGCGCCACGCGCGAGCGCAATATCGAGCAAACCGCGCTGAAGACCAATCTGGAAGCGGCCGATGAAGCGGCGCGCCAGATGCGGCTGCGCGATTTGGCCGGGCTGATCGTGATCGATTTCATCGACATGGAGGAGCCCAAGAACGATCGCGCCGTCGAAAAGCGGATGAAGGACAATCTGCGCTTCGATCGCGCGCGCGTGCAGATGGGCAAGATTTCAGGCTTTGGCCTGCTCGAACTTTCCCGCCAACGCCGTCGCACCGGCGTGTTGGAAGGCACCAGCCATGTCTGCCCACATTGCCAGGGCGCAGGGCGCGTGCGTTCGGTGGAATCGGCGGCATTGGCGCTGTTGCGCGCGCTCGATGAAACCGCCGCCCGCCAGCCTGGACGGTTGATCGAAGCGCGCGCGGCGACGGAAGTCGCGCTCTATCTGCTCAACGAAAAGCGCACCACGCTGGCGGCGATCGAAGCCAATCGCGGCGTGCGCGTGCGCGTCGCCGCGGGCGCAGGCCTGACGCCGCCCGAGTTCGAACTCAACGTCTCCGGCGAAGCGTTCGAGGACGACGAAGCCGAAGTTCGCGCGCCGCAACGCCGTGAAGCCGCCCCGGTGGAGATCGAGGCGGAGGTCGAAGACGAGGCGGAAGAGGAAGAAGAGGCTGAACCCGAAGCCGAAGCCGACGCCGAGGGCGAAGGTGGCGAGGACGGCGCCAGCAAGCGCAGGCGCAGGCGCGGCCGCCGCGGCGGGCGGCGCCGGCGCGAGGACGGCGAAGAGGCCGAAGCCGGCGCCGTGGCGCGCGAGAGCACGCCGGCGCGGGAACCCGAAGAGCGCCCAGCAGCCGCACGCGAAGAGCGCGGCGGACGCAGCCGGCGCAGACGGCGCGGACGCGGGCGCGGCGCACGGCGGACCTATGAGGTTGATGGCGGCGAATGGCTCGATTTCGTTGGCGGCGATCTCAAACATCTGAGCCCCCGCCCCGAGCGGCGTCCGCGCCCGGTTGAAAGCGGGCTTGGGACCGATGATGAGGCCGAGGCGGAAGCCATTGTCGCCGCCGCCCCGGAAACCGCTGAGGTGATCCCGCATCCGGCCGCGGAACCGGCGTTTGAGCCGGCGCCTGTCGTCGCCGAGGAAGAGCCGGCGCACGCGGCGTACGCCGCGGAGGAACCCACCTACGAGCCTGACCAGGAGCGCCGCGATAAATTCTTCTCGCGCCTCTCGCGCTGGGCGAAGAAAAGCGGCTGAAAAACTGCTAAGCCGCGAAGCCTTGTTCCCGCCGCAAACCGGAGCATAACCGGAATGCGGGGGAGCAACGGCAGTTCATGAGGATACACCGATGGCCGCGCCGGTCCTCTCCGCAGTAAAGCGGATCGTTCTCGCCCTGATCGCCTTTGCGGCGGCCAGCCTCGCGCTCGCAGCGCCGGCGTCGGCGCAATCATTGATCCGCGACGCGGAGATTGAAGATACGCTGCGCGTCTATGCGACGCCGCTGCTGCAGGCGGCTGGGCTCGATCCCGACGATGTGACGCTCTACATCGTCAATGACAGCTCGTTGAACGCGTTCGTCGCCGGCGGGCAGAACATTTTCGTGCATACCGGCCTCATTCTGGCGGCGGATACGCCAAACGAGCTGATCGGCGTGCTCGCACACGAAACAGCGCACATCTCAGGCGGCCACCTGGTGCGGCAGCGCGAAGCAATCGCGCAGTCCATGCGCACCGGCCTCATCTCGATCGGGCTGGGCGTGCTGGCGATGGCGGCAGGCGCGCCGGATGCGGGCGCGGCAATCATCGCTTCGTCGCAGCAATTCGCCATGGGCAACATGGTGCGCCATACGCGCGTGCAGGAATCGGCGGCGGATCAAGCGGCGGTGCAATATCTCGAAGCCACCGGGCAATCGCCGCGCGGGCTGCTGGATTTCTTCAACAAGAATATCCGCCCATATGAATTCATGGTGCGCCGGGCGCCGCCCTACCTCGTGACGCACCCGTTCTCGTCGGACCGGGTGGAGGCGCTGCGTCCGCGGATCGATAATTCGCCAAGCCTCAACGCCACGGATTCGGAAGATTATTTGCGCCGCTTCCGGTTCATGCAGGCGAAGCTGGTGGGCTTCCTGATGAGCCAGGGGCAGACGCTGGCCCGCTATCCGTTGAGCGATACGTCGCAGCCGGCGCGCTATGCGCGGGCGGTAGCGTATTTCCGCGGCTCGGATCTCGAGCAATCGCGCCGGGAGCTGCAGTCGCTGATCTCGGAAGATCCGCGCAATCCTTACTATCAGGAGCTGATGGGCCAAATCCTGTTCGAGAACGGACGCGCCGCGGAATCAATTCCGTTCCATCGCCGCTCGATCGAACTGGATCCGGGGCAGCCGCTGCTGGAGGTGAACCTCGCGCGCGCGCTGATCAGCGCCAACGGGCGCGCGGGCGCCGATGAAGCGCTACCGATCCTTCAGGATGTGATCAACGCGGAGCCGGACAACGCTTATGCCTGGCGCGAACTGGCGCAGGCGCGCGAACTGCGTGGCGAGCGCGCGCTGGCGGAGCTTTCCTCCGCGGAGCTGAACTTCTGGATGCGCAACTATCCCGCCGCGGTCAGTTTCGCGGAACGGGCGCGCCGCTCACTGCCACAGGGCACGCCCTCCTACCAGCGCGCGGTCGATATCGCCAATTTCGCCGGTGCGGAGGTGCGCGAACGCGAACAGCAGCGCGGGTCACGCCGCGGCTGAACTTGCTCCGGGGCGGAAAAGCGGCCATGTCGCTGGCCAACCTTGGGAGAAGCCTTTGATCGCGCGCCTGCTGAGCATCCTGGCCCTCGCCTTCGCGGCGTTCACCGCGCCGGCGGCGGCGCAAAGCTTCAACGCACAGCAGCAGGCCGAAATCCGCGCGCTGGTGCGCGATTACCTGGTGCGCAATCCCGACGTGCTGCAGGAGGCGCTGGATGCGCTGGAAGGGCGCGTGAACCAGCAGCGCTGGCAAGAGGTGCGCTCGGACTCGCGCGATTTTTCAATGGGGCCGGCGGATGCGCCTATCGTGATCGTGGAGTTCTACGATTATCGCTGCCCCTACTGCCACGCGGCGATGGAGTGGGTGAACGATACGCTGCGCACGCGCCGCGACGTGCGTTTCGTGTTCAAGGAATTGCCGATCCTCTCGGATCAATCGATGGAGGCGGCGCGGGCGGCGCTGGCGGCGATGCCGCAAGGGCGCTACTGGCAATTCCACCGCGCCCTTATGGCGTTCCGCGGCGACCTCACCTCGGAACGCATCGACGCGCTGGCGCGCGAGGCAGGCATCGACGTGGCGCGCATGCGCCGCGCGATGGCGAGCCCAGAAATCACCGCGCACCTGGAAACCAATCGCGCGCAGGCCATCCAATACAACATCACCGGCACGCCGGGTTTCATCATCAACGGCGAACTGGTGGCGGGCTTCAACCGCGAAGCTCTGGATGCGCGCCTGCGCGC
>JAEUMU010000171.1 GCA_016791325.1 Hyphomonadaceae bacterium | reverse complement strand
CGACCTTGCCGTCCTTGAATACCATGAGAGTCGGGATGCCGCGGACGCCGTACTTGCCGGGCGTCATCGGATTCTCATCGATGTTGAGCTTGGCCACAACCACGCGCTCACCCATTTCCGTGGCGATCTCTTCCAGCGCCGGGCCGATCTGCTTGCAGGGCCCGCACCATTCCGCCCAAAAATCCACCAGCACCGGACGGCCCGAGCGCAACACATCGGCGTCGAAACTATCGTCCGTAATCTTGGTGGTGGCCATGGCCAGGAACTCCTTCACAGCACTCTGCGCAGTGGGGTTCATTTAGGGTCGTCCGATGAAGGTTTCAACCGCTGACGTAAGCGTGCAGCGCAGCATCAAGGCGATCCTCCGGCAGCGCCATAAGGTGCGGCGCCTCGGTCCATAGCAGTGCGCAGGCAACGCTATGGGCGGGAAATATCTGGCGCAGCACAGCGCGATAGAGCGCCATCTGCAGCACATAAGGTTCCGGCGCATTGACGACATCGCGCGGGGCGGGGCGGTCGGTCTTGTAGTCGAGCACGAGAACACGGGCATCCTCGACCATGAGCCGATCAACCACGCCGCGAACAGCCTTGCTTCCGACTGCACCCACGATCGGCGCTTCCGCGCGGCTCGCAGGACCGAACACGGCTGCGAAGCGCGCGTCGCCGATTACATCGAGCGCTTCGCGCGTAAGCGCAGCGGCGAGATCCTCCGCCACGCCTTGGCGCGCAAGCCAAGCGTACGCCGCAGCTTCACGACGCTCCGGCGCTAAGTCGGGCAAGCGTTGCAGCAAGCTATGGATCAGCCGCCCGCGCTGAAAGCGCAGCCGCCCATCGCCGCGTGGAGAAAACAGCGCGGGATCGATATGAACGACGCGCGAGGGCGCGGCGACTTCAACGCGGGCGCCGGGCGCGGGCGCTTGCGCCCACGCAGGCAAGCGCGGCGCCGCTTCATGGGAGGCCTCCCCGCCGGGCGCGGTTAGCACAGCGCCCAAGCGCAAGCCTTCGCCAAACGGCGTTTCGCAGGGCGTCGCCCCAGCCCGCTCCAAGCCTTGCTGAACCGCGAGCCGCCAAGCCTTGTCATGTTCACCAGCAGAGACATTGCCGCGCTCGGCCCCGCAAACGACAAGACGATCGCGCCCACGCGTCATCGCCACATACAGGAGGCGCCAATGCTCCCCCTCCATGCGCGCTTCGTGTTCGCTACGAAGACGCGCGCCGACAGCGTCGTCATCTTTTTTGCGCTGGCTGAAATACGGGCCTTGTTTGGTGAAGAGCAGGTTGTCTTCGAATTCGGCTTCAACACGCCCGGTGGAATCCGGGAGGATAACGACGGGCGCCTCCAAGCCCTTGGCGCCGTGAACCGTCATCACGCGCACCGCGCCGGTCTCGGCCTCCAACTCGCGCTTGACTTGTCCTGCGTCAAACTCGACCTCAAAGAGAAAGCGCTGCAACGTCGCCGCCGCATGCGCGGAGGGCTTGAGGGCACGCTGCAGCAGCTCCTGCAGCGGGTCTCGCGATTCCATGCCCAACCGGGCGAACACACGGCGCCAGCCGGTTTCGCCGCCGTGCATCCCCTCAAGCGCCCAAGAGAGAAACGCAAACGGCTCTTGGCCGCGCCGGGCGGTGAGCTCGCGCACAAAGGCGCGGGCGAAGGCAAAGCGGGGCTCGGCGCTCGCCATCAGTCGCGCGTGGAGTGTTTCGCCGCGCGCACGGCCGTAGGCCAAGGGGAAAAGGTCGCGATCATCATCCGTCAGATCGCACCATGGCCCTTTGAGCACGCACGCCAGCGATAGATCGTCGGCCGGATCGAGCGCCACGCGCATCAGAGCCAGGCAATCCTCCACGGCGAGTTCATCGCGCAAGACCATACGGTCAGCGCCGGCCACGGGAAAACCCTGGCGCTTGAAGGCTTTTATCAACTCACGAAACAAGGCCGCGCGGGTGCGGACCAGAACGAGAATATCGCCGGCGCGCATCGGACGCAGCACGCCATTCTCCCACACGGCTTCCCCCGCATCGATCCACTGCTTGGCGCGCCGTGCGATCGCCCGCGCCAGCACCACGTGCACGCTGGCTTCGAACTCGACGTCCTGGGGCGCATCCCAAGGCTTATGCTGCTTCGTCTCAGGCTTTTTCGCCAACGGCCAAACCTCGACAAGGCCAGCCTCTTTCTTGCGCGCCGCAAGGTGATGCACTTCGTTGAACTTATCCGGTGCGCCGGGTGCGATATCTTTGCCGCGCAGCGTCTGATCCACCGCTTGCAGCACCTCCGGCGTGGAGCGAAAGGAAGTCTCGAGCGTCGGGCCGGCAAAGCCTTGCTTGGCGCGCCGGGCGCGGCGTTCGAGGTTTTGAGCTTCGCTCAGGAAGCGATCAGGATCAGCGCCTTGGAAAGCGTAGATGCTTTGCTTGTAATCCCCCACCGTAAAGGCTGTGCGAGGCTTTTGGCGCGCGCCGGCGCCGGCGAAAAACTCATCCAGCAGCGGGGTCACCAACTCCCACTGGTTGGGACTCGTATCTTGGCCTTCGTCGATGAGGATGTGATCAAGTCCGCCATCGAGCTTGTAAAGAACCCACGGCGCGGCGTCGGCCTTCTGCAGGAGATCGTGCGCGTGGGCGATCAGATCGTCGAAATCGAGCGCGCCGGCGAGATGCTTTGCGGCGGTGTAGGCGCCATCGAGTTTCAGGGCGAGATTGAGCGCCGCGCACGCATCCTCCGCGCGCTCGATCGCGTTGAGCGCCGCGCGCGCTTCCACACAGCTTTCCACCAACCGGTCCAGAAACGGGCCGAGCCATGGTTGTCCGGCCGCCAAAGTCTTGGTGACGAGCGCGGCGTAGGCTTCGCCATCGCCCTTTATGGCGACGCGGATTAGCGCCGCCGCCGCCTCAGCGGCGGGTTCGCGATCGAACGCGGTCAATGCGGCGGCGATGCGCTGGGCGGTCTTCACGTTATTGGCGCTTGATTGGCCCAAGGCCTCGGCTGCGCGGCGCAGCGCCGACCAATCCTGCCGCGCGAGCCAGGAACGGCTGTATTCCTCGGCGCCAAGCCGCACGCCGTGACGATTCTTGATGAAGGTTTCGGCGAAAAGTGCGCCCTGATGCTGCTGCGCGAACCGGCGAAACTCCGCGCGGCGCAAGGCCAGCCTATTCAGCAACGCCTCCAACCCCTCACCGTAGAGACGAGTGGCGAAGCGCTCAAACGCGGCCGCATGCTCAGCCTCGGCGCTGAGAGCTGCGCGCGCGCGCGCCTGCGCCAACAGCGCCGCAGCGCGCGCTTCATCGGCGATCTGGAAACCGGGAGGCACGCTGGCTTCCAGCGGGAAGCGCGCCAGGAGGCGTTCGCAGAAGGCGTGGATGGTTTGAATCTTTAAGCCGCCTGGGGTCTCCAAGGCGCGGGCAAAAAGTGCGCGGGCGTCACTCAGCTTGGCGTTCGGAGCGCCGAGCTGGGCCAGTTCGGCGGCGAGCGTGCCGTCATCAGCCACGCACCACGCGCCCAGGCGCTCGAACAAGCGTCGCTGCATCTCTGCTGCGGCGGCCTTGGTGTATGTGATACAGAGAAACGCTGACGGCCTGGAGCCCTCGAGCAACAGGCGCGCGATGCGATCGACGAGGACTTTGGTTTTCCCCGACCCGGCATTGGCGGTAACGAACACCGAATCCGCAGGATTGGCGGCAGCGCGCTGGGCGTTATCGGCGGCGCTCAATCTTCGCCCTCCGCATCCGCCCATTCCTTGCGCCGCGCCAGATGGTCGAAATCGGCATAGCGATTGAAGAACTGCACGCGCGGCTTGGAGAGGAATGGCTGGCTAGGTTTGGCGTATTGCCTGAGCAGCGCGGCCAATTCGGCATGCGCGTTCTGAGCCTCCTCCATGGGGTCGACGCCGAGCACGCGAGGGGTGGGGTCGGCGTTGCCGAAACGCCAGTAGAGCAATTCGGTGGTTTGCGCGGCGGGCACGCCTTCAAATACCCCACGCGCGAGCATAGCCGCCTCCAGCGGCAGTTGGGGCGCCAGGCCGCTCTTGACCTGACCATCACTTGGCGGCGCGCCGGTTTTGAAATCAAGAATAGCCGCATGGCCAGAGGCGATCTCTATGCGATCGGCGATGCCGGAAAGCTCCACACCTTCAACTATCATCACCCCCTTCTTCTCGCGAAACACCTGCGCGCCCTTGGCGCGCCGTTGAGCAAACCATGCAATCAACGCGGACACAGACGCCATCAGCCGCGCGCGCTCCGCCGCGCGGCGATCAGCGGCCACCCCGTGACGGGCGAGTTCTTCGTCCAGCAACGCAGACAGCAAGGCGTGATCATCGCCATCTTCAAAACGTTCGATCGCGCGGTGAACGGCGCTGCCGCGCTCGGCGTAGGAAGCGACCATGCCCACGGCGCGAAGCGGCTCCAGGCGCAGAATACGGCGAGCGTAAACGGCGTATGGATCGCGGATCAGTTGCTCGACTTGGGTGACGCTGATGCGCTTGAGGCGCTGATCGGCGGGGGGCGTCGGCCGTGGCGGGCGCACCGTGCGCTCGGCCTGCGGCGCATCGAGGGCCGCGGCCCACGAAAGCAAATCCGGCGCGCCAACCAGGCGCTTCTGGGCGCCTTGAATCAGAGTCTTAAGCCGCCAAACCCACCGCGAAGCCAGGGTGGGCGCGCCATCGCGGCGAAGGGCGCGCGTGAGAACGACGTCGGGCGCGCTAATCAGCTGCGCGAAATCATGCGCCGCCAAGCCGATGCGCTGATCGTGGGCGGGCAATCCCAAGGTTTGACGCATGGCCCGCGAAAGAAAGGGATCCTCGGGCGCTGGCTGAGGCCAAACCCCTTCATTTAGGCCGGAGAGGATCATGAGATCGCGCCGCTGCAAGCGCGCCTCCAGCGGCCCCCAAATGGCGATCCGCGGATCGCCACCGGGCGCGGGCGGAACTTCGCGCGTGTGCATGAGCTGCATCAGCACACGCGGAGCGGCGTGTGGCGCGACTGGGCCAAGCTCTTCGCCATGCTCGATCGCCTCGCGCAGCACGGCGGCGGCAGCCTCGCCATCGGCCCCGGTCCAGGGGGCGGTGCAAAGCGCTTCTGCCGCGTTCGTCAGCGCATCGGCGAACGCGGCAAGCGTGAGCGCTGCGCTTTCCATCGCCACGATCAAGGGGGCGAGCGCGGACTCTATCTTGCGCACCAGCTCCTGCGCGCGCGCCCAGGGCTTCAAAGTATCCAGCGCCGCGAGTTCGGCCAGAGACTCGTGCCGGCGTGGGCCACGCAGCCCCTCGTGCTCCAGCATAGCGAGGGCGTCGGCGTCATCCGCAAGCGAGACGCGCGGGTGCTTCAGCAAGGCCGCCAGCGCCACCGGCTCGCTCGCGTCGCGCGCCAGTTCACACAACAAACAGATCAACACCCCGGCTTCGCTCTCGCGCAGGGGGCGCCCGTGCGACACCGCCGGCAATACGCCCCACCGCATCAGCTTCGCCTCGACACGGCGGGCAAGGGAAACATCAGGCGTCACCATCGCTGCGGTGCGGCCTTCGGTTTCAAGCGTTTCGCGCAGCAACAGCGCGACGGCCGCGGCCTCCTCATCCTCGGTGGCGGCTTCGACCAGGCGCACCCCCTGCACGCCCGCCTCCACGAAAGCGGCTCCGCCGGCGCCGGCCAAGCGCTCCAGCCAATCTGCAGTGCGCTCCGCCGGCGCCAACGCTTCGCGCAACAGCACGCGCCGCGAACGCCCCAGGGCGGATTCCGCGCCCAACTCCGGCACGTCGCTGCGTCCGATCCCCAACGATTGCAGCGTCGCTTTGAGAGCAAATTGTGGGTGCTGATCGCCAATAAGCGACCAACTCGCTTCATCGAGTTCCGCATCAAGCCCGGGCAGCACGACGACCCCGCGCGGCAGGCGCGCCGCCGCCGCCATGACGGCGCGCGTGGCGGCGATCGAGCCTGTGGAGCCGGCGATCACGACGGGGCGCTGCGGCGGCGCGCGTTCCCACTCCGCCGTCAGCGCCAACAGAAGGCCCGAACGGCGTGCGCCCGGATCGGCCAGGCCATCGGCGCGCAGGCGCTGCGGCCAGTAGCGCGCGACGATATCAAGAAACGAGGCCGAAGCTTCCCAATGCTTGGCGAGTTCGCGTTCGTGCACGAGATCGCGCAGCAGATGCCAATGCACTTCCTCCGCCGCGGCGGCGCTTTCGAGCAGTT
>JAEUMU010000168.1 GCA_016791325.1 Hyphomonadaceae bacterium | reverse complement strand
GGCGATCGTGGACGTGCCACGGTTCTGGCGGATGTATTTGCCGTTGTGGCTGCTGAGGCGGTGACGCTTGCCAACGGCCCCGGCCTTCACTTTGCCGGACGCCGTGAGCTTGAAGCGCTTTTTCACGCCGCTCTTGGTCTTCAGTTTAGGCATTTGATCCTCGTTCGGATATGCACCCCAAGAAACGCTTCTCGGGGACGCAAAATAGGGCCGCCACGGCATGCCTTGTCGCCGGGCCACCCAGGAAGGCGGGGCGTGTAGCACCCCCCGGCGCCTGGGGCAAGCGGCTCAGCCTGGCAGCAGGATGTCCCAATCGAAGCCCGCCGCCCCTTCCGCGCCGGCCGCGCCGGCGGCCATGATTAACCGCCGAACCGGATCGCCCATGGCGCGGATCAGGAAATCGCTCTCATTGGCGGGTTCGCCCGGGAAATAGCTCTGTGTGGTGAGCCGGTCGCCGCCCTGGCCGACATGCCAGTGCAGGTGGGGCGTGCGCCGCTGCCCCATTTCGGGCACCAGATAGCCGCCCGGCTTGATGGTGAGCGCCGAAAAGCGGCCGTCGGCCCCGGTGCGCAACGCGGCATAGCCCTGGAAATTCGGATCAAGCGGGGCGGTGTTGGCGGCGTCGCGTTCGTGAGCGTAGCGCCCCGCGGCGTTAGCCTGCCACAGCTCCACCACTACGCCCGGCAGCGGGCGGCCGTTTGCGTCCAGCACCCGGCCCCGCACCTCTATCAACGCGCCCGCCGCCCGTTCGCTGCGCCCCGCAAGGCGGGTGAGATCGGCGTCGCGCTCGATTTGGGTGTTGGACGGGAAGAACGGGCCCTCGATTTCGGAGGGGGTGAGCGCCGCGCCCGGCGCCTCCTCCCCCTCGACCCGGGCAGCGCAGGCGCTCAGCGCCCCGGCGCTCAGCAGCAACACGGCGCGGCGTCTGGATGTGTGCATGACATACCTCCCAAGCGCCCACCGTGCGCCGCGGCGCGGCGGTAGTCAAAGCGCGGCGCGGGCGGTTAGACTGGCCCCGTGGGGAGAAGCCCGATGGTGCGCACGCCGAAAAATCTGGCCGAGGCCAAACAGATCGTCCGCGAAGAGAAGCGGAAGCTGACGACCTCCATCTCGGCCATCGCCGGATCGCGCTGGCTGATGGCGATCCTCGCCACGTTCACGCTGGCGTTCGGCAATCACCTGATTTTCGCGCGCGAGCGCCTGCCCACGGTGCATGGGCTTTCGCTAGCCGAAGCGGGCCTGCCGCCGGGGCTGGATTTCGGGCTGGCCGGCGAACAGCTTGAAGAAGCACGCGCGGCCGCGCGGCGCGAAAACGTGGCGGGCCGAATCCAGGAAGAGATCGCCGCGCTGCAGAACGAGAACGCCGACGTGATCCCGACGCTGAACTGGATCGGCTTTGGCGCGGCGTTGGCGCTGCTGCTGGGCAACATGACCATCATGACCATGCGCCGGCGCACGACGCGCGGCTAAGGCGGCGCGCCTACCTAAGCCGCGCGGCGGAAGCCGAAGCGATAAGGCAAGGCGCCCCGGGGCAGATCGGTCCATGCGCCCGGCGATATGGCGACAAGCGCGAATGCGCCGCGCGCGGTTGTAAGCGGATCGCCATCATCGGCGATGTCGCGCTCGCCCACGCCTTCGACGGCCACGCGCAAACGCAAACGGCCAGCCCACACGCAACGGGCGTTTTGCGGGCAGCGGCTATCCTCCAGCACCTCGAGCGGGCGAACCCTCAAACCGCCCCCCAGATCGGCCGTTTCGCCAATGCCTGCAGAGACAATGCCAGGCTCGCGCAGCGCCGCGTCGCGTTGGGCGAGATCCATGCGGATATGTTCTGGCAGATTGGCCGACGGCGTTGGCGCAGGCGGCTGCGCTTGGGCGCAGGCCGCAAGCAAAAGGCAAGCGACGATAAGGGCGCGCATGGATTCGTTCTCCTGCGGCGATGTTAGCACGGATGTGAGCTGAACCGGGGCTGAGCGCCAATCCACACCGCGCCGGGCCGCCGCTCGCACGGCGCGCACGGCGTGATGCAGGTGGCGGAACCGTTATGAGGCGCGGGGCGCCATCACCATGACAACCTGGCGGCCTTCGAAGCGCGGTTCGTGTTCGACCTTGGCGATGCCGTCGAGTTCAGACCGCATGCGTTCCAAGAGATCCATGCCCAGATTGGTGTGCTGCATTTCGCGGCCGCGGAAGCGCAGCGTGACCTTCACCTTATCGCCTTCCTCAAAGAAGCGATGGATGGCCTTCATCTTCACTTCGTAATCGTGGTCGTCGATGTTGGGGCGAACCTTAATTTCCTTGAGCTCGACGCGCTTCGCCTTCTTGCGGGTTTCGGCCTTCTTCTTCTGTTCCTCGAACCGGAACTTGCCGTAGTCGAGAATTTTGCAGACAGGCGGGACCGAGTTGGGGGCGACTTCGACAAGATCGAGGCCAGCTTCGCGTGCGGCGTCGAGCGCCGCCTGAATAGGCATCTCCCCTTGCTTTTCCCCGTTCTCGTCAATCAGCAGGACGCGGGCGACCCCGCGAATATCTTCGTTCACGCGCGGCCCATCTTTGGAGGGCGGCGGCGCGGCATACGGACGTCTGGCTATCGGGCCTTCTCCTATCGTTGTTCAATACACATACGTTTCCGCGCCCCAACCGGGCGCGCGGACTCGCTGAGCCAATATTGCGTGTGAACGCGGCGGCATCAAGCCGTAGCAGCGTGGGCATAGACCCCGCAATTGCGCACTTGCGCCTCCACCTGCTCGACCGGGAGGTCCGCAAGCACGGCGGCCGTCAGCGTCACCACGCCCGCCCGGCCGCGCGGGGCCGCGAGCTCAGGTTGCGCCAGCGAGGACAGCATCACCAGGCACGGGGCGCCGGCGGCGGCGGCCACGTGCATCAGATCGACATCATCACCGACGGCGAAGGCGGCGCGTTCGGCCAAGGCGATGCACTGAAACAGATCGGGCCGGGTGACGAGGTTCTTGGCGCGCGGCTCTTCCTTGGCGATGGCCGCCCCGATGGGGCGCTCCTCCACGCCGCCGAGAACGACGGGCGTGACGCCCTTGGCGGCCATCCGCTGGGCCAGCGCCACGTACTGGGCTTCGGGCCAGCGGCGGTTCGGTTCAGCGTCGCTGCCGCGCGGCAGCAGCAGAACATAGCGGCCGCGAATGCCGAAATAGTCCGGCTTTAACCGCGGCGGATCGCGCAGCGCTTGACGCACCCAAGTGAGATCGGGGGCGAACTCGCCGCGCATCTCCAAACCCGCAGCGGCCAATTGGCCCGCGTATCGATCCAGCGGATGGCGGTGGGCGCGCTCGGCATCGAGATACGGATGAGACGCGGCCGCGATCGGGCCCGACCATCTCGGCGGCCACGGGCGCAAGCCCTGAAAATAATTGCTGGTGCGGCTCGATCCCTCGAGATCGTAAATCATGTCGTATTTGGCGGCGCGGATGCGCGCGATCAGCTTGGTGATGGCCTGCGGCTCGGTCGGCTTGCCGTCAGATTCCACCGTGTCGAAATACGGCGACTTCTCCGCCAGCTCTTTGGTGGCCTCGGTGGTCAGCAGCGTGATGCGCGCGCCAACGTGCGCCTCGCGAATCTGCTTGGCTGCGGCCAGCGCCTGCACAAAGGCGGCAAGCCCGCCCAGCTGTATCACCAGCACGCGCTTGGCTGCGGTTTCGCCCCCCCGTGACGAGCCCGATCTGCGCCAAGGAATCATAGGCAGCACCTCTTTGGTGTTCTTATCATAGGACCGCTTCAGGCCGCCCCGCCGACGAACGGCGTGCGGCGGCCGGATTTAAAACGCGCTCGTAAACCGCCATTGTGGCGGCTTGTAGCGCAGTTTTCGAATAACGCGTGTGAATTCGTTCACGTCCAGCGCGGCCCATGGCGGCGCGTGTTTCGGAGCCGCAATCGATCAGACGCTCAAGCGCGCCAGCCAGGGGCGCGGCCACGCCGGCCGGAACCAGGAACCCGGTTACGCCCTCCTCCACCGTTTCGGTGAAACCACCGAGATTGGATGCGATCACAGGCACGCCCATCGCTTGCGCTTCAATAGCGCCGCGGCCGAAAGCCTCCGGCTCGATCACCGGGAACACAGCGACATCAGCCGCAGCG
>JAEUMU010000164.1 GCA_016791325.1 Hyphomonadaceae bacterium | reverse complement strand
ATTTGAAACGCCGTGCGGCGAAGGACTGCGCCTCGGGCCGCCCGCACAGAGTGCGTCGGCGCAGGTGAAGACTGAAAGCACTGAGTTGTTATTGCCGGTATGGGCGAAGCGTTTGGCCTCAGGCGCCAAGCGGGCTGAAACAGCAGCGCCCTCGCGCGCCGGGCGCGGGCGCGCCGATCTGTTTTCGCCGCGCGGCGACGGCCAGAAGCGCTTTCGTCGCGGCCGTTTGATCCACGCGCTGTTGCAACGCTTGCCGGAGGCCGCGCCGGAGTCACGTGAAGCCGCCGCGCTCAGATGGCTCGAACGTCAGGGTGTTGAAGCGGCGGAAGCGGCGGCGTTGGCGCGCGAATCGCTGGCGGTGATCAACGACGCTCGTTTCGCTCCCGTGTTTTCACTATCTAGCCGCGCCGAGGCGCCGATCATTGGCAGCGTCGGTGGCAAAGCAGTGAGCGGCATCGTCGATAGGCTCGCTATCGAGACCGATCGCGTGCTTGTGCTCGACTTCAAGACTGATCGACCCGCGCCGACGGACGCCGCTCTTGCGCCTGAAGGCTATGTTCTGCAGCTTGCGCTTTATCGCGCCGTGTTGCGCACGATCTTTCCCGCCAAAGCAGTCGCTTGCGCGCTGCTGTGGACAGAAAAGCCGCATTTGATGGATCTGCCGGAGGCAAGGCTGGACGCCGCCCTTGAGGTTTTTTTGCGCGGTTGAAACGGCGCGGTTTCCTCCCTAAATCACACCACAACTTGACCGTTTCGAAGGAGAACATCAGGTGACCACAACCAAAGTCTCAGACGATAGTTTCGATGCCGATGTGTTGAAATCCAACCGTCCGGTGCTTGTCGATTTCTGGGCGGAGTGGTGTGGTCCATGCAAGCAGATCGGCCCCGCTTTGGAGGAGATCGCCACCGAGATGGGCGATCGCGTCACCGTGGTGAAGCTCAATATTGATGATAATCCGATGACGCCCGGCCGCTACGGCGTGCGCGGCATTCCAACGTTGATGGTGTTCAAGGACGGCAAGGTCGCATCGACGAAGGTTGGGGCGATGCCGAAATCGAAGATCGTCGAGTGGCTGAACGAGAGCGTTTGACGCGCTTCGCCTTGCGTTAGTCTGAGCTTGTGGCTTGAGCGAGCCCTTCGAGGGCGAGCGCTTCGGCGGCGAGTGTAAACGATCCGCAGATCAATACGCGCGGCGCTGGCAACTGCGCCGCGTTTTGCATGGCGACGGTGAGTGATGGCGCAACACTCGCCGCGCTGCCTTCGCTGCGCGCATAGTCTGCGATCTTTTGAGGGTCGACGCCCTCCGGCATAGGCACAGCGATGACGCGTTCGGCTATCATCGCCAGATATTTCAGCGCCATGGACCAGTTTTTTCGTGGTCGCGCCGCGAATATGATGACGAGCGACGCCTTGCGTTGACGCGTAGCGGAAACTGCCCAGTGGCGTAGCGCAGCGGCGGCGTGCGCGTTGTGGCCGCCATCGACCCAGACTTCGCCGCCAACGGCGCGTATCGGCGCGCTCAAGCCTCCACGCGTGAGTGGCTGCAGGCGTGCGGGCCACCAAGCGTGCGCAACGCCATCCGCAAACGCCGCGTCGTCAAACTGTGGCGAACCCAAAGCGAGAAGCGTGGCACACGCAAGGCCCGCATTGTCGATCTGGTGGCGGCCGTGCAACCCCGGCAGCGGCAGATCAAGCGCGCGCGCCTCCGTTTGCACAAGGAGCCTTCCGTGGCTGGCATAGGCGTCCCATTCCACACCGCAGCGAAGAAGTTGCGCGCCGATATCATCTGCGCGCGCCTCAAGAACGCGCATAGTGTCTTGCTGTTGCCGAGCGATAATCGCGGGAGCGCCGGCCTTCAATATCCCAGCTTTATGCGTGGCGATTTCCGCAAGAGTGGCGCCAAGAACATCCTGGTGATCGAGGCTGATCGGCGTGATGACGCTTATTTCCGGCGCTTCGATCACATTGGTTGAATCGTCACGTCCTCCCATCCCTGTCTCGATCAAGGTGATGTCGGCGGCAGTTTGACTGAACAGTAAAAGCGCAACGGCGACTTGTGCGTCGAACTGGGTGATGTCGCGCGAGATATCGGCCACGCGTTCAGCGGCGGCGATCAGTGATTCATTTGTGGCGGTTTCGCTCGCGATGACGAAGCGTTCGTTCAGTCGAAACAGGTGTGGCTTTGTAAAAGCGTGCACACGCAGACCAGCCGCCTCCGCGATTGCGCGCATGAAAGCGATGGTGGAGCCTTTGCCGTTGGTTCCGGCGACGTGAATGACAGGCGGCAGGTTTTTGTGCGGCGCGCCCATCGCAGTGAGCACGTCGCGCAGCTTGTCGATATCGAACACCTTGCCGTGCCCAAATTCCGGGCCGAACAGAGCCTGAAATCTCTCCAATACGGGATCGCCATTCATCGGGACGCCCGCACCAGTGCATCGCGCTCCGCGTTGGTCAGCGCTCGCCACTTGCCTTCGGGCAGGTCGCCGAGATGCAAAGGCCCGATGCGAGTGCGTTTAAGATCGATCACTTGGAGTTCGACTAGATCGCACATGCGCCGGATTTGCCGGTTGCGGCCTTCGATCAGAACGAAGCGCAGTACTTGCGGCTCAACTACGTTCACCTTCGCGGGCTTGAGTTTGCGTCCGTCGAGCATCAGGCCATGGCGCAAGAGCGCGATCTTGCGCTCGTCGATGCGTCCGCGCACACGCACGAGATATTCCTTGTCGAGCTTGGAGTCCGGGCCGATCACGGCCTTGGCCAGAACGCCATCTTCGCTCAACAGCAAAAGGCCGTGCGAATCCTGATCGAGCCGGCCGAGCGGGGGCAGGCTGGTGTGTTTGGTCGGCATATTGGCCGTTTCGCCGATCAGATTGGCGCGAGTCAGCAGGCGTGCGGCTGGAATTTGGTCGCCCTCAGGCTGGGCCGAAACCACGCCGACAGGCTTGTTAAGCACCGCGCTGATCTGCGGCTTCGCATGCGCGTCTTCGATTTCGATGGTTTGCCCCGGCGCGATCTTGCGGCCTGGGTCATCCACCCTTTCGCCGTTGATCAGCACCAGCCCCTGGGCGATCAGATCCTCGGCTTCGCGGCGCGAGCACACGCCCTCGCTGGCGAGCCATTTGTTCACGCGTTGCGATTCGCCGCCGTCATAGGTTTTGCGCCAGGTCACGAGCGTTGTTAGCGGCAGGCCCAGGTTTCCTGCAATGCGCGCAGCCGCCCGACAGCGCGCGGCTGGATCTGGCGTTCGTCCGGCATGCAGGCGAGCGCGCGATAAAGCTCGACGGCGCGGGCGCGCTCGGCGGGTGGGCCGTCGCGCAACAGGTCCGCAAGATTAAACATCGAGGCGGCATGGTTCTGCCGCGCGGCCTGATCGTAGAGCGCCTTTGCACGCGCCGCATCGCGGGCAACGCCAGTGCCGTCGCGATAGAACGTCGCCAGCATGTGCTGCGCATCGGCTTGGCCGGCCTGCGCCGCGCGCTCAAGGTAGGGCACGGCGGCGGCCGGATCGCGGGGGCCAGCGCTGCTGTCGCGCAGCCAGCGGGCGTAAAAGAATTGCCCGCGCGCGTCGCCGCGTTCGGCGGCGGCGAGCCACATGCGGCCGGCTTCGGCTTGCGAAGCCGCATCCGCGGGCAGGGTCAAGGCATAATCGATCTGCGCCGCGAGCCAGCCAAGACGTGCGGCTTCCGCCAAACGCTGTTGCGCTACACCTGCGCCAATGCCGGCGTGCGGCGCGTAGCGATGCAGCACCCAGGAAAGATAGAGCGCCGCTGGTTTCTGCTGCGCGGACGCGGCGTTGCACTGTTCGCGCGCCGCCGTTGGGCTTGGCAAAAAGCCGGGTGCGCCAGCCATGTGACCCAGACACGCCAGAGTTTGCGCTTCGGCGTCGCCGGCGGCGGCTTGCTCCTTGATGCGTGCGGCCGTCGTCTCGTCAATCCGCGCCGCAACGGTGCGCCAGCCTTCGGTTTCGAGCGAAGCAGACGAGAGCACCGGCGCCGCCGTCGTTTCCGCTTCAGCAGCGGCGGGCGGTGCTTCCGCACGCTGGGGCAAGCGCGGCAGCGAAATTTGCGGCAGCGTGATGCGTGGCATCGTGAAATGAAATTCGCCAGCGCGCACCGCATTGATGACGCGCCCTGCGCCAAAGCCGACGACAAACAACGCCGCCACGCTGGCCAGCGCGAGGCCAACCTTGCGCCAACCACGCTCGGCGGGTGTGCGCGGCCGGTTGGCGAGGCCGGCGCGGGCCTTGATCAGGATGTCGGGCGCCAGCGTGCCCTCGCCCTTCGCCGGCGAGAATTTGGTGATCTCCGCTGTCAGTTCCTCAAGGCGGGTTTTGAACGTGGTGCGGTCGCGCGGTTTGAGATCGACCCGTGGGGCGGAGCGCACCGGGGCGGGGGAGGCGTCGGCCACGATTTCGGCGTTGACCAGTTTTTTTCGCTCGTGCGCCAGCGCGCTCAGCATGGCCATCCCGGCTGGGGCGTCGGCCTGGGTCCACAGGCCGATGACGCATTTCGCATCCTCAACAATCTTGGCGATTTCGCCCTCTGAGGGCGCGCCTGAGGCGACGTCGAAC
>JAEUMU010000089.1 GCA_016791325.1 Hyphomonadaceae bacterium | reverse complement strand
GCGACGTGAAGGGGCTCTACAGAAAGGCCCGCGCAGGGCAGCTGAAGAATTTCACCGGCATCGATTCGCCCTATGAAGCGCCCGAACATCCCGATGTCTTCATCGACACCACCGCCATGAGCGCGGAGGCTGCGGCCGATCTGATCGTGGCGCGCTTGCTGGGCTGAATCCAGCGCTGTTCAGCCGCCATGCTTTCGCGGACGCCTCGGCTGCGCGCGCGGCGCATTCGCTTGCATCAAGTCCTTCAACAGCGCGTTCGGGAAACGCCGCGTGGGCGTGATGGCGTAGAAGGTCTCTCTGAGGCCGGGAAGCGGGCCGCATTCGCGCAGCAGGTTAGCTTCCAACTCATCGCGCACGACAATGGGCGGGACGATGGCGTAGCCAAGCCCCTCGCGGGCGAGCAGGCGTAGCAGCGCCATATCATCGACCTCCGCCACGATGTGGGGCGTGACGCCAAGGCGTTCCGCCAGCGCGTCGAACTCGCCGCGTATGTGGTTCTCCAGCGTGGGCACGATCAAGGGAACGGTGGCGAGCAGCGATGCAGGCGTTTTGCTGCGTTTGGCCGTTGGCGGCCCGATGAGGCTGATCGGCTGATCTGAGATGACATGCGCGGTCCAGGTCGTGGTTTCATCGCGCGGTGGGAGTGTGTTTGAGAGCAGGACATCGATGTGGTGGGCGTCTAGCATATGCATGAGCTCGCGCATTGAGCCGGAACGCAGGACGATGCGGACGTCATCGCGCCGGAGTAAGGGCTTCAGAAACCCGATCTGAAAATTGCGTGAGAGCGTGGCGAGCGCGCCAATGCGCACGGCTGCGCGCTTCGCGCGATCAAGCCCTTTCAATGTGCTCTGCAACTCATCGGCGGCGTCGAAAATCGCGGCCGCGCGCTCAAACGCCATCTGGCCGGCTTCGGTCAAGACGAGTTGACGCCCGCGCCGCTCGAACAGGTTGTGGCCGAGATGAGCCTCCAAGGCCTGCAATTGCACGGAGACGGCTGAGGGCGAGACATTGAGGCGCTCAGCCGCTTTCACCAGCCCGCCCGCCTGGGCGATGGCGTGAAAATAGCGCAGATGATGGAGGTTTAGGCTCATATCAATGTTCTATAAAACAGAATGAAAGATTGCAATAATGGAACTGGAGAGAAGTGACGGCGAGGCCTAGTTTCCCCCGCAAGAGAGTTTGCGGAGGCTCATCTCATGTTCTGGACCCCATGGCTGGCGGCGCTTGCGCCGCTGGCGCTGATGCTGGCCGCCTTATGGCCCGCGCCGCGGCGCGCGCCGCTGGCATTTGCGGATTGGGCCTTTGGTGCGGCGCTTGTTGCGTTGTGTGTAAGCGTGGGCGCGGCGGCTGCGGTAGCCTTTGGAGGCGTGCAAACGACGCAGACTTTTGGCGCGGCGGGCCTTGGCGTGAGCGTCTATCTCGACGCGGTCAGCGCGGTGATGCTGGTGCTGGTGAGTTTCGTCGGCGCAACGGTGCTGCGCTATAGCCGCAATTATCTCGACGGCGATCCTAACCAGGGGCGCTTCCTGCGCCAGCTTTGTTTCACCATCGCCGCTGTTCAGGCGCTGATCATCGCCGGCAATTTTGCAGCATTGATCGCGGCGTTCGTGGTGATGAGCGTAGCGCTCAACCGATTGCTGCTTTTCTACGGGGAGCGGCGCGGCGCGGTGCTGGCGGCGCGCAAGAAATTTGTCGCCAGCCGGTTAGCGGACTTAGCGCTGATCGGGGCCGGGGCGTGCCTCTACCTGGCTTTCGGCAGTCTCGACTATGCCGCGCTGTTCGCGGAGGCAAGGGCGGCGGCGCCGGCGGCAAGCGGGCCGCTGGCGCTGGGCGCGGCGCTGCTCATTGCGATCGCGGCGCTGCTCAAATCCGCGCAGCTTCCGTTCCATGGGTGGATCCTCGAAGTGATGGAGACGCCGACGCCGGTGTCGGCGCTGCTGCACGCCGGTATTATCAACGCCGGAGGCTTTCTCATCATCCGCTTTGCGGAGCTAATGGCGCTATCGCCGCCGGCCTTGCATGTGCTGGCCATCGTTGGGCTCGTCACAGCGTTGTTCGGTTCGCTGGTGATGCTGACGCAAACTTCGGTGAAGCTGAGCCTGGCGTATTCGACCGTGGCGCAGATGGGCTTCATGCTGCTGCAATGTGGCCTGGGCGCATTTGGCGCCGCGCTGCTGCATATCGTGGCCCACTCGCTTTATAAGGCGCACGCGTTTCTCTCTTCGGGGAGCGTTATCGATGTCTTGCGTTCGTCCTGGGCGCCAAGCCCGGGAGGGGCGCCACATCCGGCGCGCTTCGTGATCGCGCTTGTTCTGGTGCTCGTGGCCGCGTTGGCCGTCAGCACCGCGTTTGGCGCAACGCTCGCGGAAAAGCCGGGGGTGTTTGTGCTCGGCGCGATTTTGATGATGAGCCTGACCTTGTTGGTGGCAAATGGCGTCGACGAACGGCCAAGCGTCTATGTAATCGGGCGGACGCTGGCGTCCGCTTTGGGGCTGGGCGCGCTCTATTTCGGCTTGCAGGCCGGCGTGGAGCATGTGCTGGGCGGCAGCGTGCCGACGACGCGCCCGCTCATGAGTGCGTTCGATGTCGCGCTTGTCAGCTTCGTTATCGCGGCGTTTGGCGGCGTGACGCTCCTGCAAAGCCAACTCGGGCGCGTGGCCGCGACGCGCTGGGGGCAGGCGCTCTATGTGCACCTCAGCCATGGACTTTATCTCAACACCATCGCCAATCGCTTGGCGCTGCGGCTTTGGCCGGCGCGGGCGCGCGGCCTGAAGGGAGACGCGTATGCTCGCTGAACTTGCGCACGATGCTTTGGAAGGGCCCAGCGCTACCGAGCGCGACACGCCGCCGGCCGATATATCTGCGGCTGCGCGCGCGGCCTGCAACCGCATCGCTCCGCTTTGGCCGCTGAAACATTTCGTGGCGGTCAACCCGTTTCTGGGGCTTGCGGATAAGAGCTTCAGCGAAGCCAGCGTGTGGCTGGAGCGTGTGGCGCGGACGGACATGCTGATGCCGCGCGCCTTCTATGCCGGCCAAATCGCTACGGGGGTGATCAACGACGCCGACCTTGCTGCGGCGATCGAAACCGGCCCGCGCGTGGCCGGCTTCGCAAGCGCCGCCGACATCAAGACCGCTCTTGCGCGTCCGCCCGCCAGCCATAATCGCCCCGTTGTGGCGACTGTTTCGGAAATTCTGGACTCTCTCGCTGATGGTGACCGCGAGGCTTCGCGCACGGCGTTCATGATCGAAGAGATATCTAAGTGGTGCGCGACTTACTTTGACGAGGGGCAGGCGGCGTGGCGTTCGCCCTGGCGGACGAGCGCGCCTTATGCAGCCTGGCGGGCCGCGATGCGCCATGACCGCAACGCCGAGGCGATGGGGTTGCGCCACGTTCGCGAAACCATTGCGGCGTTGCCCGAAAATCCGCTCGCCGCGATTGCGCATATCGTCACCAAACTGGGCATCCCAGAGCGCGCGCACGAAGATTACCTGTTCCGCGCCTTGTTCGACATCCAGGGGTGGGCCGCTTACGCGCGCTATCGCGTTTGGGACGCTAATCTGCGTGGGCGCGAGGACGATACGCTCCTGCAATTGCTAGCGATCCGCCTAGCGTGGGGGTTTGCGCTTTTCGAGGAGCGTAAGGACGAGGCTTTTCGCAGCGCCTGGCGCCGCGCCATGATTGCGGCGGCGATACAGCCGATAGACGCTCAATTGCGCGCTGACGACGATTTGGCCCTGCGGGCGCTGTTGCAGGAGGCCTATGATCATGCGGCGCAGCGCCAACTGCTCGCGCAGCTCTCGGCGCCGCCCGCGGCGCTCGGCCAGCGCGCGCGGCCCGCCGTGCAAGCGGCATTCTGCATTGACGTACGCTCGGAAATATTTCGCCGTGCGTTGGAGGCGCGGTCGCGGGATATCGAAACCATTGGCTTCGCTGGCTTCTTTGGTTTCCCGATTGAGTATGTGCCAATTGGGAACAAGCGGGGCGGCGCGCAGTGCCCAGTATTGCTCGCCCCGAGCGCGATCGTTTGCGAGGCGGTGAAGGGCGCAGGCGCGCAGGAGGAGGCGGTAATCCTCAACGCGCGGCTGGTGCGGCGGCGCGCTGCGAAGGCGTGGAAGGCCTTCAAGCACGCGGCCGTTTCCTCGTTTGCCTATGTCGAGACCATTGGCCTCGCTTTCGCCGCGCGGATTGTCAGCGATGCGCTTGGCCTTACCCGGCCGGCGCCTGATCCTAATCGTGATGGGCTCAGCGCGCGCATCGCGTCGCGGCTTGGGCCGCGCATTGCGCCGCAAACGGTGGATGGCCGGGCCACCGGCTTCGCGCCTGAAGCGCGCGTCGCCACGGCGGAGGCGGTGCTGCGGGCGATGTCGATGACTGAGAACTTCGCGCGCGTCGTGCTGCTGATAGGGCATGGCTCCACGAGTGTGAACAATCCGCACGCAAGCGGGCTCGATTGCGGCGCCTGCGGCGGGCACACCGGCCAAGCGAACGCACGCGTCGCCGCCGCTATCCTCAATGACCCGTTGGTGCGCGCTGGATTGCAGGAGCGCGGCATTGCGCTGCCGCAGGACACGCATTTCGTCGCCGGGTTGCATGACACGACAACCGATGAGGTGACCCTGTTCGATCGTGACGATACGCCGGAGACGCATCGTGGCGAGCTTGCGCGCATTGAGGCGGATCTGGCTGCTGCGGCGCGCAACGCCCGTGCGGAGCGTGCTGGCCTGCTTGGCCTGGAGCGGGATGCGCATGTTGATCCCGCCATTGCGTTGCGCGGGCGCGATTGGTCGCAAGTGCGCCCCGAGTGGGGGCTGGCCGGCAACAAGGCGTTCATCGCCGCGCCACGAGCGCGCACCCAACACCTTGAGCTGGATGGGCGCGCCTTCCTTCACACCTACGATTGGCGTGCGGACGAAAGCTTCGCTACGCTGGAGCTGATTATGTCTGCGCCCATGGTGGTGGCGAGTTGGATCAATCTGCAGTATTACGGCTCGAGCGTGAACAACCGCGCTTTCGGCAGCGGCAACAAGACGCTGCACAATGTCGTCGGCGCGCTTGGCGTGCTGGAGGGCAATGGTGGTGATCTTCGCACCGGCCTGCCATGGCAATCCGTGCACAACGGCAAGATGCTTGTGCACGAGCCGCTGCGCCTGAGCGTGATGATCGAGGCGCCGATCGCTGCGATCAACGCGGTGATCGCCAAGCACGCTATGGTTCGCGATCTTGTCGAGAACAAATGGCTGCAGCTTTTCGCGATCGATCCGTATTGCGGGTTGCAGCGCTATTGGGGCCAAGGAACCTGGACACCCGCGCAGCTGCCGACGCGCGAGGCCGCAGGCGATGGCGGCAATTGACCTCCGATGCTTCAGCGGACGGCGCGAATACGCGCGCCGTTGGCTAAGCTGTCGCCGGGAAAGAGCACCACGCGCTGGCCAGGCTGCAGACCGCTGGTGACTGCGCGATAGTCTTCGCCGCCGGCGCCGATGGCTACGGGTGTTAGGTGCGCGCGGCCGCGCGCAAACACAAAAACCGCCCATCCGCGCCCGTCCCGGATCAAGGCGCCAGTCGGCACGCGAACGGCATCGGCTTGTTCGGCGATGACCACGCGTGCGTCGACGCGAAAGCCATGTCCAAGTGCGGGCGCTTGATCTGGTGCTTGCAGGTGCAGAATGACGTTCACCCGCTGCTCTTCCACGCCCAGCGCGGAAATCTTTGTGCGCGCGTAGGGCTCGATGCGGAAGACGCGGGCGGCGATCGGAGCCTCGCCGCCCCAGTTTTCAATCTGCGCCGGCGCGCCAGCCTGCATGCGCACGGCGTCCTGCGACAGAAACTCCGCGACGATATCGATCTGCGCGGGATCGCCAATCTCAAGCAGGGGCGAGCCGGCGAGCGCGATGGTTTCGCTCTCTTGCAGTACCCGCAGCACCCGCCCGGACGCCGGGCTGACGATGGGCGTGGCGCGGCGCGCGCGGGAGGGATTTGATCCCGCGGCGGCGCGGGCGCGGGAAAGATCGGCGCGCGCGCCGCTAACGCGGGAGCGCGCGGCGCTCAGGGCGGCTTCGGCGGAGTCCAGCGCGGCCTGGGAGGCGAAGTCGCGTGCGTGGAGCGCGGCGACGCGTTCGCGGTCGCGCTGCGCGAGCTGATATCCGGCTTCCGCCGCATCAAG
>JAEUMU010000054.1 GCA_016791325.1 Hyphomonadaceae bacterium | reverse complement strand
CTTTGACGAGTTCGGCTGTGGCGCCGAGGTCGCCAGCCTCAATGATCAGGTAGCCGCCGGCCTCTCCCCGCTCAAGACTAGCGAGCGCGGCTAGTATCGCCGCATCGGCGCTCTTGCCGCTGATGCGCGCCCACACGATGGTTGGCCCGCCCAGCAGGGATTGCGCCGCAAGGGCGTCCGCCAAACGGGCGGCGTCCTTGCGAATTTCATCTTCGCCAAGTTTGGTGACTGCGTAGGGATCGTCGGAGGAGCCCAGCGCCCAGGCCGCGAGCTTTTGCGCCGCCTCATGGGCGAAACTCTCATTCGGACCGTGCAGCAACACAGCGCGGACATCTTTATCCGGCTTGTCTAGGAAGCGCCGGATGGCGGCGCCGGCCAGCTTCACTGCGCCGCGCCCTCGCGCGCTTGCGCCATTCGCAACGCCAACTCAGCGCGGAAGCGCTGCGCCATCACTTCTGCGGCGCGCTCGCGCGCATCGTCCTGCGCGGCGACCTCGCCATAAGCGGCCGTTGGAATCTCATAGTCGGCGATAGTGGCGATGGCGCCCCGGATGACGCGCCCGCGCGGGGGCGTCAGCGCGTAGTTGGCGGCGAGGTGGAATTCGGCCCGAGTCGCCGTTTCATCGAGTTGGATGCCGAGCGGGATGACGCTTTCGACCAAAGTGATTTCTAGATGCGATGGTTCGGCGCCGCCGCTCTCGACGGCCAGCAGGCGCGTCAGCTCAGTGCGTAGGACGTGGCCGGCTTTCCCGGGTATGGGCGCTACCGTGACCGGCCCGATTGCGGACTGGCCGCCCGGCTGGGCGTACATCGGCGCAAAGCCGCAGGCCGCTGTCATCAGAGCGAATAGAACGATCAGCACGCGCATCTGGGCTTCTCCCGCCGCCTAGCCGGCCACGATATTCACAATCCGGTCCGTCACGACAATAACCTTACGCACCGCCTGGCCGGCTAGGAATTGAGCCACGGTCGGGTGTGCCAAGGCAAGCGCGCGCACCTCATCTTCGGGGGCCCCGGCGGCGGCTTCAATCTCGCCGCGCCGCTTGCCGTTCACCTGTATAGGGAGGGTCACGGTGGTGCGCGCGGCGAGGGCGGGGTCAGCCTCGGGCCAGGGCGCGGTGGCGACGAAACCCTCCATGCCGAGCGCTTCCCAGCACTCCTCGGCCAAGTGCGGCATGAACGGCGAGATCAGCTGCGCCAATATTCGCAGCGCTTCCCCGCGCGCGAACGCGGCCGTTTCGTCGGCAGCTTTCAGCTTGGCGATGGCGTTGACCAATTCGTAACAGCGCGCAACCGCCACGTTGAACCGGAAGTGTTCGATGTCTTCGGTCACGGATTGGATCGCGCGGTGTGCGAGCTGGCGCAGTGCGTGCGCATCTCCAGCGCTCCCGGGCGCGGCGGCGCCCGGCTTGGGCGCGGGGCGGCCGTGTGCTTCCGTGAGCGTCCAGACACGCTGCACGAAGTTCCAGGCGCCTTTCACGCCGGAGGCCGTCCATTCCACGTCACGCTCAGGCGGGCTGTCGGAGAGTACAAACCAGCGCGCGACATCGGCGCCAAAATCGGTGACGAACGTGTCGAGATCGACCACGTTCTTTTTCGATTTCGACATCTTCTCGATGGCGCCAACTTCCACGCGGAAGAGGGAGTCCCTCTCATAGAGAGTGCCTTCGCGGTTCTCGATTTCCTCCGGCAGCAGCCAGATTGGCGAGACGCGGTAAGGCTGAGCGCCGTCCGCTTTTTCCGCCGGAAAGCCGGTGCCTTTTTCTACCAGGCGATCGCCTTTGCGTTCGACATGATCGGCTTGCAGCGGACGGGGCGTACGCCGGTAAGTCTCGTGTACGACCATGCCCTGGGTGAAGAGGCTCTTGAACGGTTCGCCATCGGCCAGCCCATCGAGGAAGCCGCAATCGCGCATCGCGCGTGTGAAGAAGCGCGCATAGAGCAGGTGCAGCACCGCGTGTTCGACGCCGCCGACATATTGATCCACGGGCAGCCAATAGGCCGCCAGATCCTTGTCGAACGGGGCGCTATCATTGTTGGGATCGGTGAAGCGGGCGAAATACCAGCTCGAATCCACGAACGTATCTAGCGTATCGGTTTCGCGCTCCGCCGCGCCGCCGCAGGCCGGGCAGGTCACATGCTTCCATGTTGGGTGACGTGCGAGCGGATTGCCTGGCTTATCGAATGTCGCGTCGTCGGGGAGCAGAACCGGCAGATCTTTTTCCGGCACGGGCACGACGCCGCACTTGGCGCAGTGGATCGCCGGAATCGGGCAGCCCCAATAACGCTGGCGTGAAACGCCCCAATCGCGCAGACGCCATTGGGTGGTCGCCTCGCCTTTGCCCAGTTTGACCAGCTCTTCGATGGCGCGCTTGATCGCGTCGCGTGTCGGCAGGCCATCAAGGAAGCTCGAGTTATAAATCACGCCGTCTTCGGTGTAGGCTTCTTTCGTCACCGTGTAGGTGGCGGCGTCGGCGCCGGGCGGCAGCACCACCGGCTTGAAGGGCAGGGCGTATTTGTTGGCGAAATCGAGGTCGCGCTGGTCGCCGGCGGGCGAGCCGAAAATCGCGCCCGTGCCGTAGGTGGAGAGCACGAAATTCGCGGCCCAAACCGGCAATTCCCAGGTTTCGTCGAACGGGTGCTTCACGCGTAGGCCAAGATCGACGCCGAATTTCTCGGCCTTTTCGATGTCAGCCTCGCTGGTGCCCAGCTGGCCGGCCTTGGCGATGAAATCGGCGACCGCGGGATTGGTCGCGGCGATTTGCTTGGTCAGCGGGTGATCCGGCGCCAGCGCCACGAAGCTTGCACCGAACAGCGTGTCGGGGCGGGTGGTGAACACCTCGATTTTTTCCGCCGAGCCCACAATGTCAAACTTGAAGCGCGCGCCTTGGCTCTTGCCGATCCAGTTCGACTGCATCAGACGAACTTTGTCGGGCCACTTGGTCAGTTGTTCGAGGGCGTTCAGCAGATCTTCGGCGTAGGCTGTCACCTTGAACATCCATTGTTCAAGCTCGCGCGTTTCCACCGGCGCGCCTGAACGCCAGCCTCTGCCATCGACCACCTGCTCATTGGCGAGCACCGTGTTGTCGACGGGATCCCAATTCACTTTCTGCTTCTTGCGATAGACCAGCCCCTTGCGCCAGAACGCGAGAAACATGGCCTGCTGATGCTTGTAGTATGCGGGATCGCACGTCGCGAGTTCGCGGCTCCAATCGATCGCCAAGCCCAGCAATTTGAGCTGCTCGCGCATCGCGGCGATGTTTTCGTAGGTCCAGCCGTTAGGGTGAATTCCGCGCTCGATGGCGGCGTTCTCCGCGGGCAGGCCGAACGCATCCCAGCCCATCGGATGCAGCACGTTGTAGCCGTTGGAGCGGCGGAATCGGGCGATCACGTCGCCCATCGTGTAGTTCCGAGAATGGCCTACATGGATGCGCCCCGACGGATAGGGGAACATCTCCAGCACGTAGGCCTTCTTCTTCCCCTTGGCGGCTTCAGGCGTTAGCGCGCGGTCTATGCCGGCCTCGGCCCATCGGGCACGCCATTTGGGCTCAGTCTCTCGGTGATTGTATCTGGACGACATTCGCAGCAACGCCCCTTCAGGAGCGTTTCAGGTGAGGGCAAAGCGCGCGGAAGTCTAGTCTCAGCGCACCGCGCTGAGGCGAAGCTGGCGCGCGCGCGTGAGGATTGCGTCCTCGATCTGAGCTTCCGTGTCGGCGCTTACTTGCGCATCTGTCCAAACGCCGCCGACATTGGTCTGACGGAATATAGACACGTTCAAAGCGTCGGCGCGCAGGCGCGTATCGAGAATATAGATGGTGGCTTTGAAACGCTCGGTCGGTGCGGTGGGGTCGCTGTACCAATCGGTGATGATGACGCCGCCGTTTGGATCGGCCGAAACCAGCGGCATGAAATTCAAAGTGTCGAGTGAGGCGCGCCAGAGATAGGCGTTCACGCCAATGCCCGCCTGGGCCTCGCTTTGGCGTTCGCCGCCGCCGCCGCCACCCAGCCCGAAGATGGAAAACCCTTCGCGCTGGTTATCATCGGCGCGGGAGCGGCCCGCATTGTCTTCCGCGCGGAAGCCCGAGCAGGCGGAGAGCGCCAGCGCCGCCGCAATGCACACAGCCGCCTTAGTGAGCGTGCGCCCAGGCTTCATCATCAAATTCCTCCGCCTTTTCCGCCTGCGAGCTCCGTCCCCCGAAGCACGCGCCCGCCCATATAACATGGGGCGCGGGCAGAGCCAGGGGGGCGCTGCGATGGCGGCCCTATTGTGGCCGAGGGCCCATCGGGGCCCGGGCGGCCACATTTTCGCCTGTCCCGCGAACGATTTATTTGCCGGGCTGTGTCCTAATTTTCACAGCCGAAACTGATCGAGTCGGTTATATTGGACCGTTAGATTAATAGCTGCGGGGAAAGTTGTGTTCAGGCCGTCCGCCTTGCTGATTGCAGGCGCCGTCATCATGACGGCGGGGGCCGCGCATGCCCAGCAGTCGCCACAGCCGGCTTTTTCGGGCCTGTCCGATGCGACGGCGGCCCGCGTCGCCATGCCTTGGTATCAGCGTTTCACCACCTCCAACGGCCTGACCGAAGGCGTCACCGGCGATCCTGAGAATGACCGCCTGCCGCCGCCGGCCTGGACGCTTAATCAGCGCTGGGGCGTCACGGTTGATGTGCGCGAGGCGCAGCGGCTTGAGCGTTCGCCGGAAGGCGGGCGCGGCGATCAGACCGCCCTGGGCGCCTATTACCAGTTTACGCCGCGCGTGCGCGTGGGTGGCGAGGTGAGCCTGGAGACGCAGCGCCCTGGGCCGACCCCCGCGCACGAAGAAGAAGCGCGCGCCGGCGTGCGGATCGAATCCGCGTTCCGATTCTAATTAAATCAAGCCCTTAGCGTTCCGGAGCGCGCGGCATTAGCGCGTCGATGGCGGCGATTCCGGCGAAGCCGCGTCCCGCCAGTCGCCTCGCGTTTCCCGCATTGAC
This sequence comes from Hyphomonadaceae bacterium, assembly GCA_016791325.1. Classification (GTDB taxonomy): domain Bacteria; phylum Pseudomonadota; class Alphaproteobacteria; order Caulobacterales; family Aquidulcibacteraceae; genus Vitreimonas. Next base: position 1,333 of record JAEUMU010000054.1, on the reverse strand, counting down.
GCCGCCTAGCGCGATCACCGGCCGCCCCGCGGCGCGGGCAACCTGGCTGGCGCGGAAGAGACCGAGCGGTGGACGCCCCGCGCTTGAGCGGGTTGGAAAAATCGGGCTCAGCAGCACCGCATCGGCGCCATAACGGGCGGCGCGCGCAGCGCCCTCGACCCCGTGTGCGGCGGCGGTCACCAGGCTTCCATGCTCGGGCAGGCGGGCCGCCGGGAGCCACGCTTCCGGCCAATGGACGCCCTGCGCACCGGCGGCTGCGGCCAGCTGCGGATCGGCGGCGATCAGCAGCGCCAAGCCCCGGACGCGGCAAAGCCGCCCGAGGGCGCGGGCCACCCGCCGGCGGTCCGCGCCGCCAAAGTGACGGTATATAACCGCCGCCCCGCGCGGCAGGTCGCGAACAGCCGCCAGCGGATCGGGCGTGCGCTCAGGATCGGTGAGGAAGAAAAGCGATGGCGTACCCTCTGCGCCAGCGGCGCGCTTGAGCCTGCGCGCCTGCGCCGCTAGCACCTCTATGCCGCCCATGACCGCCAACTCTTCGGATATTCAAATGCGCCGCGCCGCGATCTTGGCGCGCATCGAAGCCGCAGCCAAGGCAGCTGGGCGGACTGAAGGCGACGTCGGGCTCGTGGCGGTGTCCAAACAACAGCCCGACACCCGCATTGACGCCGTGCTGGCGGCTGGCCAGCGCGTGTTCGGCGAGAATCGCGTGCAGGAAGCGCAAGTGCGGTGGGGGGCCAGGCGCGCGCAATTTAGCGATCTTGTGCTGCGTTTGATCGGGCCGTTGCAGACCAATAAGGCTGAGGACGCGGTGGCGCTGTTCGACGCGATCGACACCCTGGACCGGCCGAAGCTGGCGGCCGCTTTGGCGGGGGCAATGCATAAACTCGGGCGCCGCCCGGACGTGCTAGTCCAAGTGAACACCGGCGAGGAGCCGCAAAAGGGGGGCGTAAGCCCGCCCGAGGCGGACGCACTGATTCACGCCGCGCGCGAAACCTATGGGCTGCCTGTGCGTGGGCTGATGTGCATTCCGCCTGCAAATGAGCCGCCGGGGCCGCATTTCGCGCTGCTGGCCAAGATCGCCGCGCGCAACGGGCTGTCCCAGCTCTCCATGGGGATGAGCGAAGATTTCGAGACGGCGATTCGCTTCGGCGCGACCCATGTGAGGGTGGGCTCGGCGTTGTTTGGGCCGCGCGGCTAGCGGGAGACAGGCGCAAGAGGTTGCATTGGCGTGGGCCGGCGTGGTGTTTAACCCCTGAATAGCCGGAACAATCATTTCTAGGCGGCGGATGACACGCGACACCACCATACTGATCATCGATGACGACGCCGAGCT
>JAEUMU010000046.1 GCA_016791325.1 Hyphomonadaceae bacterium | reverse complement strand
GATGGCCGGCGTGGCCGATCAGCACGATCTCGCGCCCGGCATGATGGTGACGCTCGGCCTCGACATGGACTTTCGACACCAGTGGGCAGGTGGCGTCGACGAAGATCATCTCACGCCGGCGCGCCTCCGCGGGCACCGCTTTTGGTACGCCATGGGCTGAGAAGATCACCGGCCGGTCCGTCGGGCAGGCGTCCAGTTCCTCGACAAATACCGCCCCGAGCCGCTCCAGCCGCTCCACCACATGGCGGTTGTGGACAATCTCGTGGCGCACGAACACTGGCGCCCCCCACTTGTCCAACGCGCGTTCGACAATCTGGATGGCCCGGTCCACGCCCGCGCAGAAGCCCCGGGGGGCGGCCAAGAGGATTGAAATGGGGGGCTTTTTCGCTTGATCCATGGACTCGCAGTCGAAATTTCGCGCCAGGCGCCGGGCTTGGTTGCGGGCGGGCGTGGGCGAAGCTATCACGGCCCAACGCCGAACGCCTTCAGGGTGGGGTGAGACATGCGGCCGCCGCCGCAAGCCCGCAAGGCGCGAAGAGGGTCGTCCATGAAGCTTCCGGTCCTTGTTCTGGTCACGGCTGCGGTGCTGGCGCTCACTGGATGCGTCACCCAACGCACCCGCACCGTGGAGCTTCCCGGCGGCGTCACGGAAGACCAGCAGGCCCCGCGGCGCAGCAACAACTGGCTCGACCGCATGCTTGGCACAGATCGCACCCCCAATGCCGGCCCGTGCCCGCTGATGGGCGTGCTCTACGATAACGCCCGCAAGGTCGAATTCGCCAACCCGGCCGAGCAGCGCTACGCCGGCATTCAATACACGGCGGAAATGGAAGGCGTGCGCGGGCTCTGCCGCTATGTGGGGGAAGATCCCATCCGCATGTCGCTCGAGATCGACATGGCCTTCGGCCGCGGCCCCGCCGCCACCTCCGATCGCCACACCTATCGCTACTGGGTGGCCGTCACGCGCCGTGGCCGCGCCCCGATTGAGCGCCAGTTCTTTGATGTTGATGTGCGTTTCCCGCGCGGCGAGAACGTCGCCACGCGTACCGAGCGGATCGCGCAAATCGTCATCCCGCGCGCCAACGCCGATGTGTCGGGAGAGAATTTCGAGATTCTCGTCGGCTTCGATCTCACGCCGGAGCAGGTGACGTTCAATCGCGAAGGCCGCCGCTTCCGCATCGACGCCGGCGCCACCCAAGCGCCCGGCCAATAACAGCGATTGCTTGACGCGCCCGCGCCGGGGCGTCATTGCGCCGTCATGACTGACCTCGCCAGCGCCTTGACTGCGGCCAACGCCGCCGTGTTCGCCTCGCTTGGGCTTGACGCCCGCCACGCCGAGGTGCGCCGGTCCGACCGCCCGGATCTGGGCGAGTTTCAATGCAATGGCGCCTTGGCGGCGGCCAAGGCGGCGGGGCGCAAGCCTCCTGAAATCGCCCAATCGGTCGCCGCTGCCTGGAGCGAGACGGCGTTAGCCCCGCCGCCCAGCATCGCCGGCCCCGGCTTTCTCAACTTTACCATCACGCCCGCCGCGCTTGCAGCGCGCGCCAAGGCCATCGCTGAAGACGCCCACGCCGGCGCCGCCCTGGTGGCGGCCCCGCGCCGTGTGATCGTCGATTATGGCGGGCCGAATGTGGCCAAGGGCATGCATGTGGGGCATTTGCGCGCTTCCATCATCGGCGAGAGCATCAAGCGCATTTTCCGCTTTCGCGGCGATCAGGTTTGGGGTGATGCGCACTTTGGCGATTGGGGCTTCCAGATGGGCCTCGTCATCTGCGCGCTGGAAGACGAGCTTGGCGGCTTTGTTGACGCCGCCAAACTGCGTGCGCGCTTGCAAACCCTAACGCTTGAGCACCTTGAAAGCGCTTACCCGTCGGCTGCCGCGAAGGCGCGCGAAGACGTCGCCTTCCGCGATCGCGCGCGCAAAGCCACCGCCGCCTTGCAAGCCGGCGCCGAACCGCACCGCACCATCTGGCGCGCCATGCACGATGTCTCAATGGCCGCCCAGAAGCGGGACTTCGCGGCGCTGGGTGTCGATTTCGATCTTTGGTTGGGTGAAAGCGACGCCGATCCGCTGATTCCGTCCATGGTCGCCGATCTGGAGCAGAAGGGCCTCCTGGAGGACGATCAGGGTGCGCGCATCGTGCGCGTGGCGGGGCCGAACGAGAAGAAAAAGAAGAAGCTCGATGACGGCACGGTGGTCGAGGTCGAAAGCCCCGATCCGCTGTTGGTGGTTTCTTCCGAGGGATCGGCCATGTACGGCACCACCGACCTCGCCACCATCGTGCAGCGCGTGCGCGATCAGCAGCCCGATCTCATTCTTTACGTGGTGGATCAGCGCCAAGCGGATCACTTCGAGCAGGTGTATCGCGCCGCCGCCAAAGCCGGCTACATCGCCCGCGAAGCGCTGGAGCATGTCGGCTTCGGCACCATGAACGGCGCCGATGGCAAGCCGTTCAAGACCCGCGCCGGCGGCGTGCTCAAGCTGCAGGATCTGATCGGCCAGGCCGAGGAGAAGGCGCGCGAGCGGTTGCGGGAGAACGAAATCGGCGGTGATTTCTCAGCCGAGGAGTTCGAGGATGTCGCCCATAAGGTGGCGATTGCGGCGATCAAGTTCGCCGATCTCTCAAACTTCCGCGGCACGTCCTACGTCTTCGATCTCGATCGCTTCATGAGCTTCGAGGGCAAGACCGGACCCTATTTGCTTTATCAGGCTGTGCGCATCAAAAGCATCTTGCGCAAAGCCGAAGAGCAGGGGCTCGCTGCCGGCCCCATCGCCATCGGCCACGAAGCCGAACGAGCCCTGGCGCTGGCGCTCGATGGCTTCGATGCGGCGCTGCGTACGGCCTACGAAAAGCGCGCGCCACATTTTTTGGCCGAGCACGCCTACACGCTCGCGCAGGCGTTCAGCGGCTTCTACACCCATTGCCCGATTTTGCCCTCGGAAGGCGCTGTGCGCGCCTCGCGGCTGGCGCTCGCCGCCGCGACGCTGAAGCAACTCACGCTCACACTGGATCTGCTTGGCGTCGCCGTGCCGGATCGGATGTAGAGTCGGCGTTCGCGCTTCAGCTAGTGCGTGTCGCCAGCCGAAGGGCGCGCGGTCGCCGCCTTGGAGCCATAGCGCGCATGCACCTCGTGCGCCTTCTCCTCAAGCCAATCCATCGCCGCCACGCACACGCCCGAGAAAATGAACGTGATGTGGATGATAACATACCAGAGCAATTGAGTTTCTGTGTAATTGCTGAGGTTCATGAAAATCTTCAGCAAGTGGATGCCGCTGATGGCGACGATTGAGGCGATCAGTTTGATTTTCAGCCCGGAGAAGTCCACCGTTCCCATCCATTCCGGGCGATCCTTGTCGCGATGGGCCGCTTCAATCTTGGAGACGAAATTCTCGTAGCCCGAGAACAGAATGATCAGCACCAGATTGCCGGCCAGCGAAAGGTCCACCAACGTCAGCACCAAGAGGATGATGTCGGTCTCATCCATGGTCAGCACTTGCGGCGCCTGCAAGTAAAGTTCGCGGAAGAACGTGATGATCAGAATGCCGAGCGCGGCGATCAGGCCGAGATAAACCGGCGCCATCAGCCAACGGCTGGAATAGATGACCCATTCCAGCGCCCGCTCCAGTAGAGGCGAGGCGTGGGGGTCGGATTTTTCGGCGCGGCTCATGATTCCCTCGTGGCGGGCGAAGCTAGGCGGAACGCCCCCGCCCGGCCAAGCCGGTTCTCGTTTTGGGCAAGGGCTTGCGCTCCGCCCCGCCGCGGGAGGAAGCTGGCCCCCAATCAGGGGAGGGCGAAATGTACGACCATGGAATGATTGCGCCTGTCGTTGCGCTGGTGATCTGGTCATTGCTGATGCTGATCTGGCTTTACGCCACGCGCATCCCGGCCATGGCCGCCGCCAAGCTCAAGCCCGGCCAGGCCACCAAGGCCCAGATGGAGGCGCTGCCCGTCGCCAACGTCGCCAGCAATTACAA
>JAEUMU010000015.1 GCA_016791325.1 Hyphomonadaceae bacterium | reverse complement strand
AGCGCCGAGGGCGAGGGCGATACGCAAACTGGCAGCGCCCGATACGGCGCGCGCCTGGGCGGCGCGCAATTGCTTGCCGGCGTCGCGGAGTGGACGCCCGCAACCTGGTCGCTAGACGCCAGCGCCGAGCTTGAAGCGTTGCCGCTGACGCGGGAGATCGCGCGGCGCATCGGCCCGCGCGTGGCGCTACAGGCAGAGGGCGAGCGCGTCGGCGCCTTCGCCATCCGCGCCGAAACCCCGGCACTGGCCGCCGCGATCAGCGGACGCGTGGATCAGCAACGGCGCCTGCGCGGCGGCGCGCGCTTCATCGTCACCTCGCCGCATGTCTCTGAAGTGGCGTTCGAGTCGCCGTTCGATTTGGGCGCGGGGCGGTTTGAGGGCGAACTGCGCCGCGCCCGCGGCGTCACGGCCATTCGCGGCGATCTCACCGTTCGTGATGTCTCCGCGCTTGGAAGCCGCGCCAGTTTCAGCGGCCCCGTGCAAGCTTCGCTCAGCGAGGACGCCTTCGCGCTCAACGGTGATCTCCGCGCCGCTGAGGGCGATGCGCTGTTTGCCAATGCGCGCCTGCGCACGGACCTGAGCTTTGACCGCACCCGCGGCCGGTTTGCGCTGACAAGCGCAACGCTTGAAGGCGATGCTCTGGCGTTGGACGCGCGCGGCTGGACCGGGCGCGGCGACGGCCAGTTTTCCGGCGCCTGGCGCGTGCGCAACCTCGCCGTGCTCAGCGCCGATTTGCGCGGCGCGGCAAGCGGGCAATGGCGCGCCTTTAGCGGCACGCAAGGCGCCGCGCGCATCTGGACGCTCGCCGTGCAAGGCGCCGGCGAGAATATCGCTGGCGCCCCCGAAATCGCGCCACAACTGCTCGGCCGCGCGCCAGCTTTGGACGCGCAATTGCGCGTGGAGAACGGCGGCGTCACAGTTTCGCATGCGCGCCTGCAGGGGCAGAATCTGCGCGCCGCCGCCACCGGCCGCATCGTTGGCGGGCAGAGCGATCTTTCGCTCGAAGCGTCGGCGCGCGGGCCGCTCAATGTCGGCGGGGCGGAAATCGCCGGCGCCATTGACGCCACCGGCCGCCTCACCGGCGACATCGCCCGCCCCACCCTCAGCGCGCAGGCCGCAATGTCGAGCTTTGCGGCCGGCGGCGTCACCGTGGAGCAGCCGCGCCTCAGCTTTACGCTGGCGCCGGCGGGCCAAGCTTATGTCGGGCGCGCTTCGCTCGAAGGCGCAGTGAACGGCCAACCCGCCAGCGGCGAATCGCGCGTGGCGCTGAGCGAAGGCGGCGTCGATCTGACCGAGCTCACCGCCCAGCTTGGAGCCATGCACGCGCGCGGCGAAGCGCACGTCACCGCGCGCGGTTTGAGCGCGCAACTCGCGGTCGATGGCGTTTTGGATGGCCTGATCGGCGGCGTCACCGGCCGGCTCAGCGGCGATCTTTCGCTGACGCCCGAGCAATTGCAGCTGGACGCGCAGATCGCCAATGGGCGCGCTGGCGATCTTTACGCGCGCACCGCAACCTTGCGGGCCAGCGGCCCGCTGCATGCGCTGGCGGCCACGTTCGACATGCATGGCCGCCTGAACCAGGCGCCGCTCACGTTCGCCGGCACGGCCAGCGTCAACACGCGCGAAAGCCGGGCCCACATTGATGGCCGCGGCGAGCTTGCCGGCGCCAGCCTCTTTACCCGCGCCCCGATCGCCGTCGATTGGAGCGGCGGCAGTTTCGATGCGTCTGTCAACGTCGCGATCGACGATGGTGTGGTGATGGCGCAATGGCGCGATCGCCGCCGCGCGCTTTCCGGCTCCGCGCAGATCGAGGATGCGCCGTTGGCGCCGCTGGCGGCGATCTGGGGCGAACGCGCCACCGGGCGCATCGACGGCGCCGTCACACTGGCCAATCAAGGCGGCGGGCTGGCCGGTGAGGCCAACCTTGCCTTTCAGGCCGCGCGCTTCGCCGGCCGCCAGCGCGGCACGCTGGATATGCAGCTGAACGCCGCGCTGACGACAACCCGCCTGACCGCAACCGTCGATGCGCGCTCCAGCGACGGCATGGTTGCGCGCCTGCAGGCGGATGCGCCCGTCGTCACCGACGCAACGCCGGTGCGCATCGCGCTGGCGCCGGAACGGCGCGGCCGCGCGACGTGGACAGTGCGCGGCCCCGCCGCCACATTGTGGGCCGCCGCACGCCTGCCCGATCAATCGCTGGACGGCGCGCTTGATGGCGAAGGTGAACTTCAGTTCGGCGCGGGCCACCTCTCCGGCGCCGGCCACATCGAAATCGCCAACGGCCGGTTTGAGGATAAGCTCACCGGCATTGTGCTCAGCGCGCTCGATGCGCGTGTGGATTTTGGCGCCGATGGCGTGCAGATCGCGCGGTTCACCGCGACCGCCCCTGGCGGCGGACGCCTTACCGCCTCCGGCGGCAGCGCCAATCCGCGCGAAGGGCGCATCCAGGTTTCGCTCGATAATGTGCGCGTGGCCGATCGCCCCGAAGCGCGCGCGCGCGCCAGCGGCAATCTCACGCTGGCGTGGGAGGGCTTGCGCTCGTCCTTCACCGGCGAACTCAACATCATCGAAGCCAACATCGACATCGCCACCAACGCCGAAGCCGGCATCGCCACCATCGACGTGATCGAGATCAACCGCCCAGGCATCGAGGATGAAACCGCCGAACAGGCCGAGCGCGCCGAAGATAGGCGCAACAACGCCACCACGTTGGACGTGCGCGTGCGCGCGCCGGGCCGGGTGTTTACACGCGGGCGCGGCGTGGATGCGGAATGGGCGCTGAATATGCGCCTGGGCGGCACGGCGCACGCGCCGCAAGTGTTCGGCTCCGCCACTGCTGTGCGCGGGGCGCTTTCGCTCTCCGGCCAACCGTTCGACATTCAAGAAGCGCGGATTGACTTCAACGGCGATCCGCTGGACGCCCGCATCAATCTCGTCGCCCGGCGCGATACAGCCGATCTCACCGCTTACATGCGCCTCACCGGCACGGCGCGCGCGCCGGAGATTTCGTTCACGTCTGACCCAGCCCTGCCGGAGGACGAGATTCTGCCGCAAGTGCTGTTTGGGCGCTCTGTGCAGGATCTATCCGCCTTCGAAGCCGCGCAGTTGGCGTCCAGCCTGGCCGCGCTATCAGGGCGCGCCTCGATTGATCTCGTCGACGCCGCGCGCGCCGCGACCGGGCTCGACCGCTTCGCCGTGCGCCAGGATGAGGACGGAGGCTTCCTGGTGGCGGGCGGCGTTTACCTGACGCGCGACGTTTACCTTGAAGTCGCGCGCACCGGCCTCGGCCAGGCGCAAACGCGCGTTGAATGGACCGTGCGCCCGCGCCTGGTGCTGATCACCAGCTTCCTGGGCAATGGCGACCAGCGCGTTTCGCTGCGCTGGCGGCGGGAAACGGATTGAGTCATGCCGCGATGGGCAGTAGGCAATGGGCAGTAGGCGCGCCATTTTTTCCTACTGCCCACCCTGCCTGCCTACTGTGCCATGAAATTCCTCGACCAGACCAAGATCATCATTCGCTCCGGCAATGGCGGGGCGGGGTGCGTGTCGTTCCGGCGCGAGAAATTCATCGAGTTCGGCGGGCCCGACGGCGGCGATGGCGGGCGCGGCGGCGATGTGTGGATCGAAGCTGTCGACGGCCTCAACACGCTGATCGACTATCGCTACCAGCAGCATTTCAAAGCCGGCACCGGCGGCCACGGCATGGGCCGCTCGCGCCACGGCGCGGACGGCAAATCGCTGGTGCTCAAAGTGCCGACGGGCACCCAAGTGCTTGACGAGGATAAAGAGACCGTCATCGCCGATCTCACCCAGACCGGCATGCGCGTGCTGCTCGCCAAAGGCGGCAACGGCGGCTTCGGCAACGAGCACTTCAAATCCTCTGTGAACCGCGCCCCCTATCACGCCAATCCCGGCCTCGAAGGCGAAGAACGCACGCTCTGGCTGCGGCTCAAGCTGATCGCCGACGCCGGCCTGATCGGCCTGCCCAACGCCGGCAAGAGCACGTTCCTGCGCGCGGTGAGCGCGGCAACGCCCAAAGTGGCGGATTATCCTTTCACTACACTGCACCCACATCTGGGCGTCGTCAGCGTTGGCGAGGGCGAGCGCTTCATCATGGCCGACCTGCCGGGCCTGATCGAAGGCGCTGCCGAGGGCCAAGGCCTGGGCACGCGCTTTCTTGGCCACGCCGAACGCTGCGTGGCGCTGATCCATCTGATCGACGCAACCGGCGAAAGCGCGACCGAAGCTTACCGGACCATTCGCCACGAATTGGAGCAATACGGTGAGGGCTTGGCCGACAAGCCCGAGATCGTCGCGCTCAACAAGATCGATGCGCTCACGCCCGCTGAAGCCAATCGCAAGCGCGCCGCGCTCTCGCGCGCCATTGGCAAGGAGGTGCGGCTGGTCTCTGGCGTATCGGGCGCTGGCGTACGCGATCTGGTGAACGAGATCGCCGCCATGCTGCGCGCCCGGCGCGGCGATGAGGCGGAGGCGCCGGCCACCACCGAGAACGAGCCCGGTGATTGGGCGCCTTAAGCTGCGTCAACCGCGCTCGGCCAGTTGGCGCGCCTCCACGGCGTCGCGCCAATCGAGCCCCAGAAGGTCTGTCACCCGGCGCATCAGCGCGTCTTCATGCATGTCACGGCGGCGGTCGGTCAGCACCACGCGCCAGAGCGCTTCGATAATGCTGGCGCGCTCCTCGTATTCGATGGCCTTTTTGATCAAAGCGGTGAAGCGATACATGTCGAGCGAGGCGTGCTCGGCCGCCTCGCCATCGGCGCGCAGCGCCGCAGCCTGGTGCGGCGTCAGCATGTAGCGCGCGGCGAGCACCTGTTCGATCATGGCCTTCTCCGCTTCTTCATATTTGTGGTCGGCGTTGGCGGCGATCACCAGCAGCGCCGCGACCGCGATGCGGGCGTCGTCTGGGGCCAGGGCGCGGCCATCGTCGGCCCGGCCCGAGAGCCGGCGGAGCAAGTCTGCAAGCATGAGGGGCGCCTAGACGCCTCCGCCCCGCCGGGCAAGCGAAACCCTCGCCAGCGCTGCATAAGACAGACTAGAACCGCACTCTCATGACCCTCGCCGCCGCCAAACGTATCGTGCTGAAAATCGGCTCCGCTCTGCTCGTGGACGCCGAAGGCCAACCGGCGCGCGCCTGGCTGGCCAGCCTGGCCGACGATGTCGCCGCCGCGCACGCGCGTGGGCAGC